>QNER01000380.1 GCA_003646175.1 Candidatus Parabeggiatoa sp. nov. 1 | reverse complement strand
TGGCTCGTGGTGATGCCTGGTTTAAAAAGCTAACTACAGGGATTGTCTATAAGAAAGGATTGGCTCGTGGTGATGCCTGGTTTAAAAAGCTAACTACAGGGATTGTCTATAAGAAAGGATTGGATCGTGGTGATGCCTGGTTTAAATCCTTTATCAAATACAATCCTTGTAGTTAGCTTTTTAAATCCTTTATCAAATACAATCCTTGTAGTTAGGTTTTTAAATCCTTTCTTATAAACAATCCCTGTAGTTAGCTTTTTAAATCCGGTTTCAAACTACAACCCAGCCACCACTCCATCAATCCGCCCCTGCAACTCCCCAACTTCAACCCCCCTCTCTACCAACCACCGCCGTAGGGTACTAAATTCAGCGTGTTGTAATAATTCGTTAACGCGAGGCAGTGGGTAAGTCGTGCCTTTTTCTTTGGCTTCTTGCAAATCAATAGCGAGATTGCCTAAACATTCACCACCAAATAGTCTTTGTTGATTACCTATCACAATGTAATAAACTATTTGAGCAAGCAGATGCCGCGCTCCTTCCTCTATCTGCCCAACTGTATGCAAATATTCAGACAAATTACCATGAGAAATCGCCCGATCTTCTGGATTTGGTAAGCGTTCACAAATAGCCAATGATTGCCGTTCTAACTCTATAGCGCGTGACACATCGCCGCGTTCATCCCAAATAATAGCGAGGGCGGTAAGTGCTTTAACTTGATAATTTAAATCATTCACATTACTAAACACCTGCAAACAACCTTCCAATACCCGTTGTGCTTCATCCAAGCGTCCCAGTTCTATCAAAGGTTTATAACGATTAAAGCGCATTCTAGCCAATTCATGTGTACTTTCACCACAAGCTTGCTGAACTTGTTCTATTTCAATCAGCAAATCTAGGCAATCTTGCCAATGTTCTAATGTGTGGTGGGCATAAAAAGCAATACCCAACGCACCGATAAAAGCATGTGCTAAAACATCGGCATCGGGTGCGGCGGCTAATGTTTCTCCTTGTTGCTGCCGTTGCCACCAATCCCGAATTTGGGCAAGACGTTGTTCAATGGCGGGTAAAGCGGTTTCCACTTCTCCCAACATGATGTCTATTCGCAGAACTTCATTTTCACTCATTAAAATATTAACTTCTGCACGACCAGCTTTGCGTGAATATTGGGCAGCACGTTGAAAAGTCTCACGAGCCCCCTGCAATTGTCCCACATCGCGTAGTGCATTGGCCCAATTCTGACAAATTGCAGCCACATCCGCCCAATTTTCCGCAGCTTCGGCCTCGCTCGCAGACTGAGCATAAAAAGGCTTCGCTCGTTGTGGTTGACCAGAACGACCTAACGCATCAGCCAAATTGGTACGGATCCGCCAACGTATTTGTCCAGCCGGCACTTGCTCAATGACAGTTTCTAATTCCGCAATGATGGCCTGTAATTGTTGTGGATTTTGGGTACTAATCACCACATCATGAGCAAAACCACCCAAAGCTTCAAACGCCTCCGCTCGTACTAAATAGGTTATCGCACGCCGACCCATTTCGGTAGCGGTTTCCTTATCCGAACTTACCAACCCCTTAAAAAGACTGGCATACTGTTCTCCATAAGCTTGCCCAATTGGCTTGGTTTCGTGTTCCCCACAGTCTTGCGGTTGTTGTTCCATCCAAGCGGTGCAACGTTCTCGCACTAACTCGTGAAAACTAAACACCGATTTTTCAAACTCGCCTTCTTGTTGTAACAAACCTGACTCGGTGAGTTCTTTTAATAAGGGGCCGATAGCGATAACCGTCTCAGCCGTATTTTCCCACACTGCCATCAAAATCGAATGACGCACCGGTTCCAACGCCCGTGTCACCACCCACAACAACTGCCGCCCTTCCAAACTCAACCGCTCCAATAACACATCCACCGCCCCAATCGCGACATCCTCCAAATAACGCCGCTCCTGTTCCCGCAAAGCATCACTACCAGTCACCAACTCTGGCAACTGATTAAAACCCTTCTCTTCTAAACGAGTCAGTGCCGCAGCCAAAGCTTCAGCATCATGCGCTAAATCCCCCAACCGCTGCATAATTAACGGATGCCCATGACTGATTTTTAACACTTTCGCCACCAAATCGCTGGCCTCACTATGCCATAACTGATTTAAGGCCTGATGACTCTGCAAAAACAACCATGCCTCATTCATTGGTAATGGCCCCAAAGCTAACCATACCACCTTATCAACCAATACACCTGGCCGATGCCGACTGGTCATCATCACCCGCGAATCCCCTTGCAACCGCGTCACCAACGCCGTCAATAACGCCGTCCACTCTGGGTCTTTACAAACATACCCAGCATCAGGCTCCGCCAACAAATTCGTCTCAAAGTTGTCGATAATCAACAAGATAGGATAACTTTCCAACACCGCTAGAAAATTCTCCCGCATCGTCTCATACCGCGCCGGCTCATCTTTCGGCAGTAAGATTTTGCGATACTCATCATCTTGACACTCTTCACGATAAGCCTTATTCAACCGCACCAACAACGAATCCATCTGTTGATAAAAAGCCTCGGCATTCATCGCATAACCCCGCGACTGCACCACCAACACCCAATCAAACCGCCTATGCCATAAATTAACCACCTCGGCTGCCAACGCCGTTTTACCCAACCCGGCCAAACCTTGGATTAAGGCCACCGGCGATTTATCGGCACTAAGCCATTCTTGATTCAAGCGCGTCAATTCCCGACTCCGCCCCACAAAATGCGGCCGCGCCTTAAAACCATATTGTTCATCAGCCAACAACGGTTGAAACCGCCGTTCTGGATAACGTTGTTTCAACTGCACCGCATTCCGCTTTTTCACCGCCTCCAACAACCACCGATCCTGCCCAAACAATAATGGCGTGGTATGCTCAATCGCCCCAATCTTAGCATCAGCCGCTAACTGAGTACGCGCTGTTGCTAACGCCGCATCCGCATTATATTGTTCGGCTAATAAATGCTGATAAAACAACACCGCTAATTGGCGCGCATACGCATCATTGACCGAATAACGCATCGCGACCACTTGCGACACGCCCGCAGTCAACAACGCTAACGCGGTACTGGTATAACCTTGCTTAGTGGTAATAGAGGCCGGCAAATCCTTAGCTCCGGTTGACTTCTTTATCTCTGCTTGTTGGGCAACGGTTAAAAAATTCCCCGAATGACAAGCACTCAAAAACACCAACTTCGGCACAAATCCCCCGGCTTGTTGGAACAATGCCACTAACCCGGCACCCGATATCTGATTATCTTGCTCGCCTGACAGCACCAAGCTATCATGATGACCATGCCCGCTCCAATGGACAATATGATAACCCTTCGCTGCCCGCACTTGCTCCGCAATCGTCGCCCGCGTCACGCCATAACACAAGCTATCAATCTGCACCAAGTGCCGTGGCAAAATCTTGTCATAAAACAAAGCCAACAACTGCTCCCGTTCCAACCGCGCTGCCAACGGATTACCCTCTTCAGTCTCCGCAAAAACCAACAAAACCCGCAAAACCTCATTCGCCGCTAACGCTAACGTAATTTCTTTGTCTTCCGGTAAATCAGTCCCAGTAATCGCACGCACTGCCACATTACGCGCTAACAAGGGTTCTTGCTCAAGTGACGGCCGTGCAATCTCCCAAGGAATGCGCGCAAACGCGGCCGCTAAGCGATCATCGGCCGTCGCTGGCAAACGAATCAACACAGTCCGTTGCGAGATGCCATCATATAATTGCTGAAAAATCTCTTTTCCCAAAACCTCGCGCCCTAAAAAAACGCCTAACTGCGCGATCAGTTCTTTCTCCGACAAAGTTTGCTGTTTATCCGGCAATAACCGATTAGCATAACGTTCCACATGCTCGCGGGTATTAAACAAACCCACCCATTCAAAGGCCCCATTTTTTTGCAGGAGTCCAAACTTTAGTTTGGGCTTTTCCAAGATAAATCTTGGACTCCATAGATTATAAAAATCCGAACAATCCGTCAATCCGCTGTACTACCCAAATGTGATATGCCGTCCCATTCAGAAGGGGGAGGTTTACTTTGAAAATATGTACATCGTTCAATATACATCTTTGAAACCAAATCATCAGGATAAATTTTTATACATTCATTAAAACATTCAATGGCATCTTCCCAATTTCTTAGATGATATTGCATAATGCCTTGATGATATTTTTCCAGCGTTTGCTGTTTTAATTCACGAATAGGCTTTGGATTACTGTTAAATACTTCAAAAATGGTTTCAGGTTTGGTTTTTCCTTTTACCGTCACAAAATCTAGTTTTCTACATAAAAAATTGGGATCATCATTAAGTAAATGATATGTTTGTGAAGAAATGATAATCTGGACATGATAGAGTTTTGTTAATCCTTCCAACCTAGAAGCCAAATTAACCGCATCACCTAAAACCGTTGAACTCATTCGCTCATGGGAACCAACCGTCCCAATAATCACTTGCCCGGTATGAATACCAATTCCAATTTTAATTGGAATCTCCCCTAATTTAGGACATTGTTGTTTATATTCAACCAGGATTTCTTGCATTTTTATGGCTGCCAGTACAGCATCCCTTGCTTGTTTATTTCCAGTAATACCCCGATCAAAAAGAGCCATGATGGCATCACCAATAAATTTATCAATAAAACCATAATTTTCCAGTATTGGTTGATCCATTCTACTAAAATAACAGTTCATAAGGTTCAGCAATTCTTGTGGGGAAATACCTTCAGATAAGCGAGTAAATGAACGAATATCTGAGAACATAATGGTAATTAATTCATTTTTGGCTTCTCCTAACTGAATTTTTTCAATCCCTTTTTTAGCAATACGATTAAGAAATTGTTTGGGAACAAAACGTTCAAAACTCATATTGAGTTCTCTTAAATGATGATAGGCTTCTGAGAGTTTTACTCTTGTTATCTCATAACCGCGTGCAATATCACCAAGTTCATCTTTGCGTTTCACATCTTTTTTATCCAGAGAAATCGCAAAATTTTCATTGCCTAAAGCTAAAATAGCCCGAGACAGCCGGGTTAAAATTCGGGTATTTATAATGACTAATAACGCAAAAATTGAAGCCACTAAAATTAACGATAATAAAGCCAATAAAAGTACTTTCTGCACGTAAGGCATTAAAATATTTTTTAACCGTTGTTCTTTAAGTATGCGAATAATGACGATAGAATCAGTATTGGCGACTTTACTCATCGCAAAACTTATATCACCTTGTTCACTATTTTTATAGGCTTGTATGCTGGTTTTGGCTTTACCTTGAACAAATTCCTCAAAAATCCGGTTTGGCATAAAATCTTGGATATTGGCATTGATATTCTCAGAAAGTTCATCCATTTGGATTTTGCCCTGTTCAGTAACTACCCAAATCTTTCCATATTTGCCAAATTCATGGGTTGTAATGTTTTTCAGCGTTTCTCCAAATGGTAAACCAACACCGGCAATACCAATAGGGTTATCAATGGTACCCATTAAAACGTTAATCCATATATAGATTTCATCTAATTCGTTATTAGAATCCACATTGATTTCTAATAAAGCGCCTTTTTTAAAAAAATCAAAAAACCAACTATCATCAGGATCATCTTCTGACAAAATATCAGTCAGCCGATTATCAGTTGTCCAAAAATGCCGCGTTTTTCTATTAGCTGCAAATACAGCCGGATAATTCATTTTTTGTTGACGAAAAAGCAGATTTTGTTTGGCTAAATTGCCTAATTGCTCATCTTGTTCATTACCCTGAAACCAGGCTTTCAATGTTGCATCTTTTGCAAGAGTAATAGCAACATTAAGCGCATTAGAAACCATATTTTCAATTTTGGTTGCTTTTAATTCAACTATTTTAAAAATCTCTCCTTCTACTCTTTCAGCAATAATATTTCTGGAAGTGATATACCCAAGTGTTCCCATCAGCAATACTGAAAGTAAAACCGCTATTCCCATAACAATGACTAATTTATAACCGATTTTATTCATAATCTGTTTTTTTAATATTTCCTGGTTTTCTTAGCGAAAGTGCCAATGTCAGCTTCGTTTTCGATATTTTTGCGCGCAAAAACTTAAACCTCGAAAGGGCAACCACAAGGGATTGCCCCTACGAACCGTCATTGAAGGTAGGGGCAAATCCTTTATGGTTGCCCTTTCTTTGCTTAAACCGGCATTTTAAAATAAACCCTCTCATCGTGTTTAGTAAAAGCGTTACTGGCATACAACATTTTGATTGCATTATCGTAATTATCAAAAACGATTTTTTACACAAATTCTTGAGCCCAAACTTTAGTTTGGCTTTTCCAAGATAAATCTGGCCGACTCCATATAATAAATTGAGTTCGATATGAAGATATTTTGCGGGATTTGAGCCAAACTAAAATTGCACCACCGACTCCAAATCCCCCGCTCCAATCGCATTGATATAACCCAAAATAAAATCAGAAGTCAAATAACGCCCAAAAACTTTCTCATCATTGGCACGAACAATCGGAAATTGCTCAAGAATATAAATATAATTATAATTTTTCAGGAGTACAAGGCGAACCTTGTACGATTAGGCCGCGTGGCGATTGAAATGTGACGTTGTAACGCTTTTTTTAAGTGAAAAGGAGAAAAGTGGTGACTGCACAAATACCTGATACACTGAAAAATAATCATCCGAAAGTGGATTTTGGCAATTTGTCAATACAGGCTGTTGTTATTGGCGACATAACCAAAGAGCATGGATGGGGCGTAGGATTTTATAAAATGCCGATTTTGCCTAATCCGCCAAAAGGCCGTACTTGTTCCGCATTATGGAGTGGTTATATAAAAAATTTTGAATTACTGGAAACTGGGCAATTGAAATTGGTTTCATATAGCTATCCATTCGCAGACACAAAAGAAAGGCCGATAGATGAAGTGAACCTTCTTTTAGAAGGCAATTTTTGGCTGGTTATGAAGTCCGATTTTGAAGGTCCAAAAGTTTTTGTTCCATTTGTGGACGGCTTTATTGAGACAGATTACAATCAATGGCAGGTACAAAACGGGGAATCTCTTACCAAGGTAAAAGAGAATCCTGATGATGGTATGACGGGGTTTGCAATCATGTAATTGAATGGTGGGCGTGGGCAAACAAGGTTTGCTCACCCGGCCTCGCTTTGATAAATGGTGGGCAAACCAAAAGACGTTTGCCCACCCTACTAAAACTGATATCGCAATTCTATAAAATAATGCCGTCCCGCTAAGGGCAAATCATTTGGTTTGCTCACCCGGCCTCGCTT
>QNER01000379.1 GCA_003646175.1 Candidatus Parabeggiatoa sp. nov. 1 | reverse complement strand
ATTATAGCCTGGGGCTTTGCGGCAGGTGCAGGTGTTTATGAAGTGATAGCCCTTTCTGGGCGCATTAAAATTTTAAATCGCACCTGGTGGGCTTGATCGTTGTTATTCTGGTGAAAAGGGCGCTGGTTCCAAGGTGAAAAGGGCGCAGCCCTGGGCTTTAATAAAACGCCCTTTCAGGGCTGAGTAGTTACGGTTTGTTTTTAATAAAACGCCCTTTCAGGGCTGAGGTTTATAACCAATTCCTGTCGTTATTGTTCTGGAGTTCAGAAAAGGAGAATCAGAATAATGAAGAAAATGTTCTTCAAACCGGTTGGTATGGCAGCCGCTAGTTTTAGTCTTCTTTCTATACCTCCCGTGATTGCTGAAACACAATTAGGGGCCAAAATATTGTGGGATCATGCTTATTATGATGGTGTCCATCATAGTGATGGTAAATCAGGCAGCGATAATGAAATACGTTTGGTTCGTGTTTACTTGAAAAATCAGTTCGACGAACATTGGGAAGGTATGCTCCAAGTTCAAATCAGTGAACATAAGAGGAAAACGACGACGACTTGGAAGGAAGCTTTCTTGAAATACAAAGGGCTAGGCCCGTTTGATTTAACATTTGGTAAGCGTAAGGAACCTTTTGGCTTACAAATGTTAGTCAACGCTGAAAGGGTTCTCTTTCTTGAACGGGCAATGATTTCAAGTTCTTTTGCACCAGAACGTAGTATTGGTTTCACTCTCGGAACGAATCTAGGCAAAAGCAGTGTTGAAGTTGGCGTTTATAGTCAAGATGACAATGGTAATCCCACTTTTGCTAAAGGTAGTCCCGAAGTTGATAATCTAGAGAAGGACACTTATGCTGCAACCGGACGTGTAACCTACGCCCCCATGCAAACCGATAATTCAGTGATTCACTTAGGATTAGCAGGTTCTTACCGTGATTTTGGGGGTAACGAGTATCAGGTGAACGATCGCGCTGAAATTCACTTAGCCCAACAGATCGTGAAAAGTGGTAAAACGGTTGCTGATAATCTCACCCTGCTTGGTGTTGAGGCTGCAGCCCAGTTTGGGCCTTTCTCTTTCCAAAGTGAATATATGCGATTATCGGCTGATGCAGATGATGGAGTTAAAGATGCCGATTATGATGGTTACTATGTCCAATTAGGTTATTTCCTCACCAAAGGCGTTCGGGGTTATAAGAATGGTAAATTTGGTGAAGTCAAGCCCTTATCTCCGTTCGGCACTTGGCAATTGATGGCTCGTTACAGTGTTTTAAACGCGGAAGATAATGGTGAAGGGGTTGAAGCTGAAAATATCGCTTTCGGGTTAAATTGGTTCGCCAATACCTCAGTCCGTATTTCCGCCAATTACATCATGACTCAATTAGATGGGCCTGGTGCGAAACCAGATAATGATGATGGAAATGCCTTTATGCTCCGTTTTCAATATGTCTTTTAATTTCATCTCTAGACGTTCATAAAAAATTTAGGGCAAAACCTTCAAGGTTTCCAAAACCTTGAAGGTTTCTATTTATCTGAACGTCTATAGGGTTGCTCCTTTCTTATAACAAATCTTGGTAATTTCTTACGAGGTGATACGGCAATCCAGCCGATTGAGACTATCGGTTATCTTATCGGCCTATTGCAAATTGGGTAGTCCTGTACATGTAGTGATTTTACGGATGCTATCCCTCGGAGGGATAGTATCCGTTTAAGTGTCATCACTACTTTTACTGGACTACCGCAAATTGTTTATAACGTTCCAGCTAAATTCAAAGCATGCCCATTTTTTGCATACTGGACTTGTGTTTACTGTGCGAGTGTGCAAGGTGGTGTGCCTGAAACGAATTTAAATCCAATCATAAGGAGTTTTAAATGAATTTTCGATTTTTCGTTTTTCTTGCAGTTTTGTTAAGCATAACATTCACTGCACGAGTCGCTTATAGTTTTTGCGGTTTTTATGTGGCAAAAGCCGATGCTAAACTTTTCAACAAAACATCACAAGTTGTGTTGGTTCGTTCTGATGACAAAACGGTGATAACAATGGCAAACGATTTCAAAGGCGATTTGAAAGAGTTTGCGGTGGTGATTCCGGTGCCGGCGGTGCTTGAAAAAAACCAAATTCACATCGGGGACAAAAAGGTTATCGATCATCTTGATGCCTATACCGCTCCGCGTTTGGTTGAATATTTGGATGAAAACCCTTGTCAACCCAAGGTGTTAGATGATATCGCACCCACCAATCGTGCCAAGCGGGATGTTCAAAGCATTAAGGAAAAAAGTCACAGCGTAACGGTTGAATCCCAATATACCGTTGGTGAATACGACATCGTGATTTTGTCGGCAACCGAAAGCGATGGACTTTCAAATTGGCTTAAGGAAAATGGCTATCGTATTCCCAATGGTGCCGCGGAGGTACTAGGTAGTTACATCAAGCAGAACATGCGCTTTTTGGTTGCCAAAGTCAATCTTGAAGAACAATCCAAATTGGGCTTTAGTTATTTGCGCCCCATTTCAATCGCGTTTGAATCGCCAAAATTTATGCTGCCGATTCGGCTGGGCATGGTGAATGCTGACGGCGCGCAGGAGCTTTTTATCTACACGCTCACCAAAAAAGGCCGTGTTGAAACCACCAACTATCGCACCGTCAGATTACCCACTAATAGGGAGTTGCCGGTTTACATCAAGGATGAATTTGCCGATTTCTACCGCGCCATGTTTGAGCATCAAGTGAAACAAGAACGGATGGAAACCGTTTTTTTGGAATATGCGTGGGATATGAATTGGTGTGATCCGTGTGCAGCAGAACCGCTGTCAGTTGAAGAATTGCGCTCGTTGGGGGTTTTCTGGCTGGATGATTCCGCCAACAATGGGGGCTTTAAAAAGCCAGCGCGAGATGTATTTGTCACGAGACTGCATGTACGTTATGATGCTAAAAATTTCCCTGAAGATCTTCGGTTTCGGGAAACCGCATTTAGAAGCAATTTTCAGGGCCGTTATATACTCCGCCAGCCGTGGACGGGAAATGATAATTGCCCAGCCGCACGGGAATATGAAAGACAATTGAAAAAACGGCTAGAAGATGAGGCGCAAAGGCTGGCATTGTTGACGGGGTGGGATATCAACCCAATTCTTGAAAAAATGGGGATTTCCACCACCGAGAGCGATGAAATGCCATGGTGGCAAAAACTTTGGGAAAAATAAATTTTCTGTCGTGTCCAAAAGGCGGTGGCAAAAATAAAGCGTCATAGAAATCCAATCCCTTTGCAAAAACTGCCCGACTAAGCTTGTCCCCTTTCAGATGGAACTGCGGAGACAAGCTTTTTTGCATCGATTGGTTTCTCACCTCCTTTTTCTGGCGACTTGCCAATGGAGCTTGGCAAATGAATCCTTCTCCATTCGCTATTCGTTGTTACCAGTTACCCATTCTAGGCAAACGTTTTTTGTGCCTAAAAAACTTTAGCCTCAAATCAATGATCTATTCGAGGTAAACGTTTTTGCACGCAAACACTTTTGCGTTGAAACCAATGACTAACCAGAGAAAACATGATGACAAGCCCAAAGCTTGATACCGATCTGCAAAAAATTGTTGATGCCTGTCACCCTGATCCATTTTCGGTACTTGGCAAACATACTGTTGACGGGCACACCCTGGTACGTGTTTATATCCCTTGTGCCGAAGAAGTTGCTATTGCAGAAGGCAACTTGCAAATGCAACGGATACCTGAGACGGATATATTTGAATGGCGGGGCGAGGCTCAACTTCCACAGCGTTATCGCCTGATTTGGCGCGATAAAGATCATCGCGAACATATTACTCATGATCCTTACTGTTTTACGCCCCAATTGTCCGATTTTGACATGCACTTATTTAGTGAGGGAAAACATTGGCATGCCTACCGATTTTTGGGATCACATGTCCATGAAGCGGATGGTATAGGCGGTGTGTTGTTTGCAGTGTGGGCACCGAATGCAGAGCGTATTAGTGTGGTGGGTGATTTTAATCGCTGGGATGGCCGCGCCCACCCGATGCGAACACACGGGAGTAACGGGATTTGGGAATTATTTATTCCGGATATGGCACCGGGAACTTTCTACAAGTTTGAAATTCGCAATCGACAAAGTGGTGATGTTTTCTATAAGTCGGATCCGTATGGACAACAATTTGAAGTGCGTCCTAACACCTCATCTATAGTGAGGGATAACACGCCTTACGCTTGGACTGACAAGGGTTGGATGGAAAAACGTAAAACGTGGGACTGGCAACATCAACCTATGTCGATTTACGAATTACACTTAGGCTCTTGGCAACGGGGGCCAGAAGGTGAATTGCTCAATTACCGCGAATTAGCTAAACGCTTGGTGGACTATGTGACTGAAATGGGTTTTAGCCATATTGAATTATTACCCATAACTGAACATCCTTTTGATGGTTCTTGGGGTTATCAAACCACCGGCTATTACGCGCCCACCAGCCGCTATGGCACACCAGAAGATTTTTGCTATTTTGTGGATTATTGTCATCAGCACAATATAGGCGTGTTTTTAGATTGGGTGCCAGCCCATTTTCCAAAGGATGCCCATGGATTAGCCCGTTTTGACGGCACTCCCCTCTACGAACATGAAGATCCCCGCAAAGGCGAACATTTAGATTGGTCAACATTGATTTATAATTTCGGCCGCTTTGAAGTCAAAAACTTCTTAGTTTGCAGTGCCTTATTCTGGTTGGAAGAATTTCACCTTGATGGCTTACGGGTGGATGCGGTTGCCTCTATGCTCTATTTGGACTATTCCCGCGAAGAATGGATTCCTAACAAATATGGCGGTCGTGAAAACTTAGAAGCGATTGAATTCATGCGGGAATTGAATATGGTAGCGCATAGTGAGCATCCGGGCGTGTTGGTGATGGCAGAAGAATCCACTTCGTGGCCTCAAGTCACTGGTCCAGCGGATGCTGACGGCTTAGGTTTTAGCATAAAATGGAACATGGGGTGGATGAATGACACCTTGAGGTATATGTCCAAAGAAGCGGTTCACCGCAAATATCACCAAGAAATACTCACTTTCAGCATGTTGTATGCGTTCTCGGAAAATTTCCTGTTGCCTTTCTCACATGATGAAGTGGTGCATGGCAAGCAATCTATGCTTCATAAAATGCCGGGGGATGAATGGCAACGCTTTGCGAATTTGCGGGCACTGTATACTTATATGTTTACCCATCCGGGCAAAAAATTGCTATTTATGGGTACGGAATTTGGTCAAGGGGTGGAATGGAATAGTGCGAATACTTTGGACTGGTATGTGCTTGACTACCCTTTTCATCACGGTGTCAAATTACTTGTCAAAGACTTAAACAAGCTCTATCATCAATCAGAAGCTTTGTACCAACATGAATTTGAATGGCAAAGTTTTGAATGGATTGACTGTCACGATGCTGAACAATCGGTCCTCGTTTATCTACGCAAGAGCGATGATGATATGTTCATCGTCGCAGTCAATTTCACCCCCGTGCCACGCCATCATTATCGGATTGGTGTTCCCAACCCCGGCGTTTATGATGAAATATTCAATTCCGACGCAGAATGTTATGGGGGTAGTAATGTGGGCAATGGTGCCACAGTGCTAATAGCCGAAGATCATCCTTGGATGGATAAACCCTATTCCATCCCTATTACTTTACCACCCTTAGCCGGCATTGTTCTGAGACCTGCACAAGAGAAAACGGAGGCAGATGAAATTGAAGAAGAAGCGGCGAGTGAAGAAGCTATTGACACTGTGAACGCGGCGAGTGAGGAAGTCACCAACACGAAGGCTTTTAAATCTACTGTGCGTAAAAAGCAGCCTAAAAAAAGCCAGCGGTGAGCTAAGTATAGTTACAGTTATCCAGAATTTTTTTTGTCCTTGGCAAAAACCGAGAGAAGTTTGGCAAACCTCTCAGGTTTGGGGAGTAGGGGGCCGGCAACTTCTTTACAAAGCCCACCTGCAGCAATAACGGTGGGCAATAAAAGGACATTGCCCACCCTACACTGGTTAAATTCGGTAAATTCGTTAATAGCGAATAAATAATGTTACGCTGGGATTCATCAATCGAACATTAGCCATCAGAAAAAGCATTCATTCTTTTTGAGTTGTGGCTATGAGGTGTTAAATCTATGTACAGGACAAAAACGTGTTCAAGTCGTGATGCTATCGCTTTTTTTGGCGATAGTATCACTCAAAAAATTGAGAAATATCAGGTACATTTTCACCTCCCCCTATCAATATGAACCATTAGGCAACTCACAAAAATAAATATACCAACGAACAACTTGCCGCAGAGTGATACTATCGCAAAAAAAGCGATAGCATCACTTTCGTCATTGGTATTTTCTGATTTGGGAGTTGCCTTAGACAGAAGCTATTCGCTATTGGCGAAGGTTTTGTTTAAAACAAGTGAGTTATATTTCATACGCATGGCGTGTGATTTTTTTATCAATGCAGTTAGTAAAAAGCTTGGACAAAGCAATGTGGGTATTAAAAATCAGTTGATGTTGTACATTTCCAACTGAAAACTTATATATCCACTTTGACACAACCCCACTTGAGCTAAAAGGAGAAAAGAAGTGCCTGAAGAAAAAAAAGAAGTGCCTGAAGAAAAGGAAGTGGCTGAAGAAAAGGTGCTATACGATTCTGCACCATCTATGTTTCGTAACAAACCCTTTACGTTCCTTTTGTTGTTCATTATTCCGATTATTGGCTGGATTATTCTGGCGATATGGTGGTTAAAAGCCGCCAACACGAGACTGACTGTCACAAATGAAAGGATCACATTTAGAATCGGCATCCTCTCTAAAAATATACGTGAAATCTTTTTGTCCGATATCCGAGGTGTACAGATAAACCAGCGTCTTCTGCAACGGATTTTGGGTACGGGTCATGTAGAAGTAGCAAGTGCTGCGAGTGCCGAGGCTGAAATTCAAATTGATGGCATACCTCAAGCATACGAGGTGAAAGATATCATAGACAAGTATCGTCGTGAAGCACGGCGGGAAAAGAAAGATGAGTAACGAGTAAAGGGGAAAGGGTGGGGGGCTTGGAAAGGGATAAAGTTTTTCAGTTTTTATAGTTTTTCAGAAAAATAACAGAAGCGGATGCTATCCCTTTTCGGGATAGTATCCGTCTTTGATTTGTGAAATTATTTCTCTGAACATCTATAGAATAGATTATTGATCAGGATATCCTTTCCCTTTTCCCCCTTACCACTTATCAGTTTGTAAAAAAGGCTATTTTTCAACACAAAGTTCACAGAGAACCACAGAGCT
>QNER01000378.1 GCA_003646175.1 Candidatus Parabeggiatoa sp. nov. 1 | reverse complement strand
GCCTTCGTCAGTTTCAGAAATATCTTTAATTTATTTAAGGCATTATCCAACAGTTCTTTAAAAATTAGGAACATATTCTATATTTAATATCGCATATGAACTAATAATCTCAAGCGACGGTGCGGCGTGATCTCAAAAAATCCGATATCTTAAAGACATCGGATTTTTAGCAACCAAAAAATGAAAAAATTATTGAGAATAATCGGAACAGCGATAAGTGTGACAGTTGGGACAATCTATTTTGTAGGATATTGCTACGTCGAAAAAAACTGTCCTTTTATCACGGCCGATTCATTAGAATTTGAAGTCATTTATCAATATTACCATCCCTGTCTTCACGAAGAATTTGGAGTGTTCAAAAAGGGCGATCTATTACGTTCCGAAGGTTACTACCAAATCTGGTTTACCGCTTATCAAAAAAATAACTTTTTAACTCGTCTATTACCGCATCAGGAAAACAAATATGTCTACATTTTCCAAATTAATAATGGCGAACGGATTGTTCGTCTTTTTCCGAACCAAAGTAATCTAAAAAATTATAAGGGCCATAACGCCGTACAAATCAATGTTCCTTACTATCTACCCGCTCAACAACTTGACAACAATATCGGTGATAAAAATATTTATTATTTGACCTTCACAAAACCTAATGGCAATATTGAAACCCTCTATGAAAATATTATTAACGGCCAAAAATGGCCGGTAAAAATGGTAAATACTGATAAATTACAACTTGAATTAATACGCCGAGTGAAGGCCTTATGGCAACAAAAGCAGGATAAATTACTAAAAACCGCGGTTCCAATGATGCACTTTAAACATCGGGAAAAACCGTTATGCTTTGATATAAAATACATTTATCGTTCAGCGGATGCCAATTATTTCCAAACACTGCGTCATCATTCTGTATTATATTCTGGAGATCAATACAAAATTCAGTTTACAGCGGCACAAGACAGCTATATCTATCTTTTTCAACAAACGACAACAATTCATCAACAAAAACAAATTTACCGGTTATTCCCCTGTTTTGGCAATAAAAAACGAGATTATTTTAACACCAATCCGGTTAGGGCCAATGTGACTTATTATCTACCTGAAAAAGGTAAGCACTGGACTCTTGATAATCAAAAGGGGCTGGAAAAAATCTACTTTTTGGCTTTCGCTACCCATACGGAGCGAGGGCCACAATATAAAAAGATTGATCAATGCGATCAAGCACAGTTCGGCGCAAAGCACTTGCCTTTCGATGGAGAAAAGATTGTTCCAAATGAACGGACGTTTAAAAGAGTCCTAACCTTCAAACATGAGGATAACTAATAAAAATATTCCCCCAAGTTTCATATGGGGCTATTGGCCCATTCAACCCCCTTCGGGGTTGGCGCTATTGCTGTATTGGCTTTTTTGTAAATTATTTGTTCTGAACAGAAATAGCACCCCAAACAAGGGTTTTGCAAAAGGCTCTCATTTTTTATGACTTAGCCCAACTAAATACCAAGGAGTTAACATGATGAAAAACCTTCTAAAAGAACTTATTGGCTTATCGCTGTTGGCAATGGTTTTACAAGGATGTGTCAGTAGTAGTAGTCCTGGCATTCCGAAAGGAGCGGAACCATATACCAAAGCAGATACCGAGAGCAATCAGTCACCAACCCCAACGAGCGATTATGGCATTAAAAACGCGACTTTTCAAAGCTCGTCAAACATCGAGATTGATTTTAGCTACAGCTACCGTCCAAAAAACGGTGGGCCGTCCCGTTCTCTGCAAAACGGAGAGAAATTACACTCAGGCGACTCGTACAAAATTCAGTTTACTCCAAAAGAGGCCGGTTACGTGTACATTTTCCAGTCTGATAGCGGCGGCCAGCTATTTAGACTGTTCCCGACGACAGACTTTAGTGGTGCAGATGTTCGGAACAACCGAAATCCAGTGCAAGCCCATCGTACCTATTTTGTACCTGGTGAGAGCCGCTCTTTTGTTCTTGATAAACAGGTTGGGAATGAAACCATTCACTTCCTCGTATTCAATGAACAGAATCCTGGGCTAGAAGCGAAGTCTAGAGCACTCTTACAGTTCCGTCAGCAAGGCAATCAAGAGCAAGTTGATGTCGCACAAGCCAATATAAGCGACTACATCGATAAGGGAGTCGAGGCACAGGTGCGGTTTGATAAAGATGTTCCTGTGAAATCAGATTCAGAAGGCATCTTTGACAACGTTCAAGGGCGACGATTAGAATGCCAAGGCTCCAACTGTGTCAGCAGTCTTAAATTTCGACACTTACCTTAACGTTAAAATCAACGTAGGGGCAATCCCTTGTGGTTGTCCCTTTACAATAAAATCAATCCGAGTTTTTCAAAATTGGATTCATCAATGATGTGGAGATTGAGAGCATGAAATTCTTCAAAACTGAAATGTTGGCCCTATTCGTCAGTATTTCAGTAATGCTTCTGAGTCTGCCAGCTTCGGCCTTTTGTACACCAGACATAGGATTATGTCAACCTCATCCTGAACCTGATGAAATCGAAGTCGCTGATTTTTCGTCAAAAGTTCAGATTGAGTTTAGCTATAGCTACCGTCCACAAAATGGCGGCCCGTCCCGTCCTATGCAAAACGGAGATAAATTACACTCAGGCGACTCGTACAAAATTCAGTTTACTCCAAAAGAGGCCGGCTATGTGTACATTTTCCAGTATGACAGTCACCATCAGCTTTTTAGGTTGTTCCCGACGACAGACTTTATTGGTACCGACGATTATGAAAATAACCTGAACCCAGTACAAGCCCATCTGACCTATTTTGTACCCGGTGAGGGCCGCTCTTTTGTTCTCGATCAGCAAGTCGGGAAAGAAACCCTTCATTTTTTCTTCTTCAAAAAACGCAATCCGGAGATAGAAGAGAATTATAGAGCCTGGTTATATTTCCGTAAGCGAGACGATAGGGCACAAATTGAAAGAGCACCAATAACGGCTTATATTGACAAAGGAATTGAAGCAATCCGAACTGACAATGGACAACAATTGGTATGTGAAGGATCTAATTGCGTGAGTAGCATCACCTTTCAACATTTACCTTAAACTTCTGATATCGGCGATAAATTCGATCTTTTGAACTTGACTCGATTTTCTTTGACATTCAAAAGGCGATAAATCGCCTACTACAAACAACAGGCCCCTTATCCAGGAGTCCAAACTTTAGTTTGGGAGACGGGAGTCCAAACTTTAGTTTGGGACTCAGGTTCACTAGTCAAGTGCCATTAACTTAAGGACTTTGACTTACCCTAGTGAATGATGGAGTGATTTTAGACACTTTTATTGTGGAGATTGAGAGTATGAAAATCAAAACCGGAATGACTGCGTTAGTTGTCAGTCTTCCAATACTTATGAGTCCGCCGGCTTTGGCAGACATCTATACACCGGGCATAGAGTACTGTAAGCAGCCCGGTAATCCTTGTGGGATAGCAGACATACTGACCCCAGCCGACAAAGAATATTGTCGAGAGCACCCTAAGGAGTGTGGGATAGTAGCCGCTACTCCAGAATATGCTGAAAATTACTGTAAGGAGCCGCATAATCCTTGTAAAATGAATCTCGCTACTCCAAACTATGCTAAAGAATTATGTAATAAGCAGGATAATCCTTGTGGGATAGTTGTGGACACGACAAATTCCTGGAAAAAGGGTTGGAATACAGGTAATCAAGAAGGTATAACCTACTGTCAAGGGCAGGGTAATCCTTGTGGGATAGCAGACGTACTGACCGAAGACGACAAAAGGCATTGTCAAGTTCGCCCTAACGAGTGTGGGATACAGGTCGATCCAAACGATGGTTCTACCACAGAAGGGATACAGCAGTGCCAAAATAATCCTGATTCTTGTAAGTTGGAAAAGAAGGGTTCTAAAGCCGAAGGTAAAGCTGAAGGTCAAAAGGAGGCCGAGTCCTCTTCTAGGCTCCAATTGCTGTCGCTACCGGTTTTTGGTACTGACAAAACCGATGACGACATAAGCAAAGAATGTGGTGAAAAAGACCCAGTCACATGTTCTTTTGAGAAGGGCAAAGCCGAAGGTCAAAAGGAGGCAGAGTCTTCTTCTTGGAAGCCATTGCTGTCGCTGTCGTCGGTTGGTAATGAGAAAACCGAGGAGGACATACGCAAAGAATGTGGTGAAAAAGACCCAGTCTCTTGTTCTTTTGAGAAGGGCAAAACCGAAGGCATAATCAACTGTCAAGATGACCCAGACTCTTGTCAATTGGAAGAGAAATGGTCTTTTGAGAAAGGCAAAACCGAAGGCATAACCAAATGTCAAACAGACCCAGACTCTTGTAATTTGGAAGAGAAATGGTCTTTTGAGAAGGGTAAAGCTGAGGGGCAAGAGGCGACAGAGGCTTCTTATCAGGCACAATTGCTGTCGGTTATTGATGAAAAAACCGACGACATAGACAAAATTTGTCAAAAATACCCAATCTCTTGTTCTTTTGAGAAGGGTAAAGCCGAGGGTAAAGCAGAATGTAAAGACAATTCCGCCTCTTGTGGAATCAATGTCAACCAGGCGACAGCCCTTGCAATAACCCAAACTCAGGCGTGCCAAAAAGACCAAAGCAGCAGTGTTTGTGGCGGATTGGATAAGAATAAGAGTTCTCCTTATGTGTTTTTATCACTTCCAAAAAATGACGAGGAGCCGTTCGGTATTCTTTACATACCTAAACTGAAAGTCAAAATTGACGAAAAGAAATCAGAAACTTACAAGGGGGTCTATCTGACTTGGAGCCCAAGTGGTGATGGTAGTATTATATTTCAATTTGTATCCGCTGACGAGACTCCGACCGAGACACCAAGCTCAACCGATGAGCCAATGACCTAAACTGAAGAGCAAACCACAAACACCTCAAAATGAACCCCCTGAGTTTGGAAGACTAATATTTTGGAGCCCAAGCTTTAGCTTGGGTCTGCCAAACTAAAGTTTGGACTCCTAAGGAGAAACAACTTGAAAGACGACATTCCTCAGTCCTTGATTCCGTTATCACTACTGCTTGTTGGATTAGCAACGACATCAGTTGCCGGAGCGCAGGAAAGTCGTGTGACTGTACACGAAAAAGAAGAACCCGTTATTCAGTCATTTGATGCAAGATTCATAACGGGCCTGATGTACTACAAATACTCAGATGCTTTTGTTGATAAGTTGAGTGATAATATACCTTTTTATGGAGTCGGTGCCACTTACGGTATCAGTTCCCCGATTGGTAATATCTCCTTTGATGCCTATCTACAACGATCTGACAAAGGAAAAGATGGTTTTTTTGAAGAGAATCTTGATGATAATTTCAAGCATCCGACAAACACCGATGCCCGTTTTAACCGTGATGACTATGCCATCACGATGACTTATCAAATTGGCTCCATTTACGGCTGGCAATTTCCAATTTTTGTGGGTTACAAATGGGGTAAAACCCATGTGGAAAGAACAGAAATCACACTATTCCAACCGAATGATGATCCATTGGCAAGAATTGAAACGAATGATCCATTGGCACGAATTGAAACGAATTTTAAAACAAAAGGCCCAGTTATAGGACTAGGTATTACGTTCCCAATAGCGACAAATAAAGAACACCGAGCTGGAATCTACGGTGCTTATGGAAGACTCACGAGCGAGTATAATACTTCGATCTTTTTGGGTGAGAAATATCTCGACGCTGGAACTGTTACCCAGCCAACGGAAGCTTGGAAATATGGTATTAACTTCAATGGGCTAATTGCCAAACTGCCGATTGGTTGGGGTAAACTAAACTATACCATTTCATTGGATAGCTATAACTATTCTATGAGTTTAAAACCGCGGTCTGGCGATCCGACGAGTTCTATTGACGAACAGATATACAGTGTCAATGCCTCAGTCAATTGGGCATTTTGACGGGTAATCGCGACGTAGCCTTGAGTTTGGGGCTATTGCCCCAAACCCATCGGGGTTGACGCTTTCCCCAGGTTTCTTCACATGGGGAACCTTTTTCTAACCTTGAATTATCTTCTCAACTTGATATGGAGGAAAACATCATGTCAATTAAGAAACTTGGTTTGTCCCTACTAACAGGCCTCTTGACAACGGCCCTATTTCTGGGATGTACCTCATCTCCAAACCAATATTCTGGGCCAAATGCTCAAGAACGACGAGTGGCTTTGGTTATCGGTAACGCTCACTATAATAAGCCTAAGTTTCGTTATCCGGGACAGATAATTTTGGGCAAAGTGCCTAGTGCTTCTAAGGATGCCAATGATATGACAAAAGCCTTGCAAGAGTCAGGCTTTAGAGTGTATCAACTCTTGAACGGTGATAAAGAGACGATGAAAACGACTCTTCTAGAATTTGGTAATCAGTTAGATGAGAATACCGTTGGACTCTTTTATTTTTCAGGCCACGGGCTTGAAGTGGATGATGAAACTTATCTTATCCCAACGGATGTGAATCCGCTTGACGCCCGCCTTGATAAAGAGACTCTCGCTGCCAAAGCGGTGACACGCTCGGAAGTGTATGGGATGATGAAAGACAGTCATCTGAATTTTGTGATCCTTGATGCTTGTCGTAACAGTGGCTCGGCGAATGATGGGGCTGATAAAGGTGTCGTGGCGATGCTTAAAGGGGCTGATAGGGAATTAGCGATTGAATCTGGGGCCAATCCAGGCCGACAGGAACAGATGCCCAAACGCACCTTTCTTGCCTATGCAACTGAAGAGGGTTACACAGCCATAGGGTCTAGCGATGAACAAAAGAACAGCCTGTACACCAAACACCTGCTGGAATTCATAACAGAACCCGGTTTATCGATTGATGAATTGTTTACAAAAGTCAGCGTTTCGGTCCAAGCGGAAACTAAAGTGAATCCTAAGCTAAAAAAACAGGTTCCTCACTACGCTAAAAGCGAAATGTCAGGTGAGGAAAATTCGTTTCTATTTCGGCAAGGCTCGGCTAAAGGCTCAATTCCGTATTAAAAAAACTTGTTGTTCCCTTTCTGAGGGCCAATAATTAATAAATCACCGTCATACCCTAAATGAAGTTTTTTGAACCCTGCCTTGTGCAGGGTTTTTTTTTTGCAAAGAATCCATATCTCTTTAAATCAACTCATGTTAACCTCTATTAGCCCCTTCGGTAAGTATTATTAAAGCCAAGGGCAACGCCCCTCAATGCCATTAAGTTAAGAAATAAACGAGAAAGAGCCAACGGCTAAAGCCGTTGTCTCAAAGCTAAAGTCCCCTAAAGGGGACTGGTAAATTCAGGATTTTTTCAGAAGCAAACGATATG
>QNER01000377.1 GCA_003646175.1 Candidatus Parabeggiatoa sp. nov. 1 | reverse complement strand
TACCAAGTATAAATTCATTTTATGTTTGAGACAGAGAGCTAATGGAAACATTAGACCGTTTTAATAAAGGTATTGTTATTAATACAATAAATATTTATGGTAAAGAAGCAATGAAAATTGTGGAAATAAGCTTAGGAGAGGAGCTGTATTCGGGATTAGTTTCACGTACAGTTTTGAAGACGAGTCTCTTATGGCGACATAAGAGGCTTAGTTTAACGATAAATACACCAAAACTCGATTAGTAATCGAAAAAGTATCGCCATAAATCAAAAATATGAGATTGCGGAAAATCAATCAAACCAACAATAACAAAGGACGAACCACTTCTAAAGAAACAAATTTTTTACCCGGATTTAATCTCCATATTTCCGGTGTCGAAAGAGAAATTGGCTACGAAGCACTTTCAGGTTCTTTATGGAATACGGTGGCAAATAGAGCTAGTGTTCAAAAATTGGAAGGATAAGGTATCTTTTATAAGAAAAGAAAGAATTAAATGTATGATATATACAAAATTACTTTTTATCTTTCTTTCCACCAAAATGATTTTCTTTGCTAAACAGCTTTTGTGGTTACAGGCAAGAAAAGAAATAAGCGATTTTAGGGCTAGTAAACAATTGCTCATTATGGCTTTTTAGTGGTTGGAGCTTATTATCAAGAATCCTGAACAAATTAATCAACTGGTGAGAAACACAATTGATTTTATTGTCAATCGTTGCGCTAAAAAAAAATACAGAACCTACCCACTTTAATTGTTGGAGGAAATATTTGAACCCTCGTCTGACAATGCTTGACGGATAATAACATGTAATATATTGATTTATATTTAATTTTTTTCTTAGCTTAACACTTATGCCCCTAACCCCCCTCTCAGCATGGGGTTTTTGTCGTTTGATTCCCTTACAGGAAGGGGTTAGGGATATGTCAAAAAATAAAAGTGTCTCACCTTAAGTTGAAAACCATCAATTTCCTAATGAAATAGTAAAATTATTATTGAAATTATTAAGTACCCGTGCAAAAGTTTTTCGGTATTTTGACCACGAAAACTATTGTTTTTATTAAGTTTGAAAAATAGATGGACGGGTACTTAACTGATGTTACGCACATCGATTCATATATGGTGTAATGTTTGCTACTACGGGAATCCAGAAATGACGCGAGCCGCTTACTTACTCTGATTCTTGAGGCACCACCTTCAGTGGTGAAAATTCAGGATTAAAGGGTTTGAAAAGCTTTGAATATTCAAGGGTTTTGTTTCTAAAATGGCACTAACGCCCCTTCGGTGCATATTAATATACCCCAGGGGCGTTGCCCCTGTGTGGGTGGGTAAAACCGCAATCTAACGCCCCTTCGATGCATATTAATATACACAGGGGCGTTGCTCCAAGCTTTAATAACTCGCACCGAAGGGGCTTTGGGTTCTTCATTCAAGTGAGTGAATAACCACATCTCAAAAAGACGGTTTTTCACCACCCCAGACTAAAGCCCATTCTGGATGACAACGAATGGGTTCATTACATGGCGTAGAACTTGAGTGCGTAACATCAGTTATTAACAATACTTTCACGTTTTTCGCGAATAGAGAACAACAAAGAAAGACTTAAAAACAATAACGTTAAACCACAACAGATTCAGCACTGATTACACTGTGAAAATATAACGCACATTTTCTGATGACTCCTTCGCTATTCGCCATTTTAAAGCTATTGTATTAATTCACGTTTCGGGGTTCATGTTTTTTAAATAACTACTTTATTTACAAAGCATTATTTTTTATTTTATGCTATGCCAAAAGTCACTTTCTTGACAACCCTTTTTTTTACGTCGTAAGTCCTTGATTTTAGGTTATCAGATTTGCGAATTTCTGAAAAGCTAACCCTTCCTATTCTTCCAACGATGTTTTGTCAAGAAATTGACTTATTTAGTTGGGGTTTTCTGTTTGTTATTTTTAATAATCAAGTAATTGCTAAAATTTTTGAACTTGAAACGTGACGATTAACTAAACTCTATTAAATTTGCCACCCGATTCAACGCCAAAAAATAGTGTCCATTCAAAAACGTTAATGTCTGCAAGCAAACTCAAAATAAGCTAACCAACATGCAAGGTTTACTTGCACAGTGCCCCACTTTGTACGATTTTTTTATCACTCTCACACTGACAAAGCCGAGCTTTGAACTCCAACAACATTGATAGCCCATGAATGCTACAGAAAATATTTGACAGATTTGTGACGGATTAGTGACATAAATATGACAGATATTTTGTAAAAACATTCAAAACTTGAATTTGAGATCAAGTATGACGCGCTCGTAGTCATGTCCATTGTCCAAGCCTTTATCATTAAGAAAGTAAGTCAATGCAAACTGCCACCCTTTGGCAATCTGGTAACCAAAATTCAATTCATGTCCTTTCCCGTCGGTGCCACCGCCCACGAAGTTAGAATCTGCAAACACGCCGAAAAGTGCATCAGATTCTACCCTATGGTAGTTGTAGCGGAAATCCCACGATCCGGGTTTGTTGAGTTTACCCACTTTGAAACCAGCAAAGTAACCGGTGTCGTTGTCATCGGCCGCAGTATTGACGACATAATCCGCAAACAAAGCCAGCGGCATGCCACCTATCTTGAACTTGACATCGCCAAATAATTCTAACTCGTTGTAATCATTTATAAAATTTCCTGTTGTTGCATCCAAGCTATTACCAAAACTTTTCCCGTTAAGAAAGGAAAAATCAGTAGCCGGCCGATTTTCTATCTCCGTGTGGTCAAAATACCCCACCCCGGCAGTCACTTGGGTACCATTAAACTTGGCTTTATAGCCTACTTGGCCGCCAAATAGGAAAGAGTCATCATCTTCTTTGCGTTCTTCCACATGGAAAAAACCGGCATTGGCGAAGACTTGGTTGTTATCGTACTGCAATGCTAGGCCTTCCGGTCGCAGATCGGCATCCCACAACAATTCTGATTTCACCGGGACATAGAACGGGTTCTTGAGCTTGCCACCCTTGATCATTAGGCCGCTTATCGGTTTCCAAGCAAAATAGGCCTGATCGAGCCTGATGTCTTTAGTCGATGCTTGACCATCTAACGTTTGGTTGGTGGAAATAGGATTTTCACTGCCGGAAGCTAATACCGCCCCCACGTCCACCGTATCGTTTACTTTGCTGTGGATTCCTAACCGTAGCCGAAGACGGTTGCGATGGCGTTCATCTTTTCCGTCTTCATCAATGAACTCATAGCGATAGCGAAAGTCGCCTTTGAGTTTTATCCGTTCAGCCCAAACCGCCGCGGCTGATGCGCCATAAGGTATAGCCACAGTCAGACTTACCAATCCGACAGCAGTTGTGGTTTTCCACCTGTTTGTCATATTACCTCCGAGAGATTGAAATTCGTTCATCCTTGTTTATGCCAAATCCTTGTCGTTGTTGTCATTCATGCGAAAGCAGGAATCTAGTCATAGTGTCAGGGGATTCCCGCTTTCGTGTACTAGGAGTCTGTAGGACTTAATCACTAAGCCATTGTTTTCAATATAAATTATATTTTGATGCCGTTTGATAAATGATTTATAAATCAATCACTTAACGCCACAAGTCCGACAAACTCCTAGAATATGTATTGAAAGCGAAGAGATATTGTGTCACCATTGTCTTCGTTGGGATATGCATCCGAGCCTTCTACATTCGTCATAATATAGTTAGCTGAAATGCGAATCTGCGAGTTCACGTAGTGGTTTATACCCAAAGTGATATTATTTACTTTAACCCCTTTATGATTGTCATCCGCATCTAGGTGACTAAAGCGGGCAGCCAGTAGCCAAGCACCAGAAGTAGAACGAGGTTTTATACTGCCCTTGAATATACCGTTTTTGTAAGGACGATATTCGCCGGTTAAGAAATAGTCGGCTTGTATGTAATAACCATAGTAATCCGCATCAAAATAACCAGAATAGGGAACCGCTTTAACGGCCGCTCTGATATATTCTGTCTGAATGGAGAAAGAGCCAAAGAGGGCTGCAGCTTCAAGCCCCAAGAGGGTGACATTATCAGCGACAGTCGTGCCGCTTTTAACAATTTGGTCAGCTTGGTGAACTTCGGCACGTTCATTGATTTGATAGTCGCTACCATCCATGTCACGGAGTGAACCGGCTAAGCCAAAATGTATGACGGAATCATTCGCCATGATAGGTGCGTAGGTGATACGCGCTGTCCCTGCGTAAGTTTCTCGATTGTTTTCATTTTCGCCTTCGACATAAACACCCCCGGCAAAAGTGGCATGACCTTTGTTACTAAAAAGCGTTATACCATGACTGCGTTCTGGGCCAAAAGCTTCAGAAGCCATAGTACGTTCTATGAAGGTGATGTATTTTGAGCTATTGACAACCTCCAAACCAAAAGGTTCTTTGATTTTACCAATCGTCAAATCAATACCTTCCCAGCCTTTGTATTTGGCATACATGTCTTTCCATTGCGCTTTTTCTGTCTTATCATCAAACTGAACTTGGAGTTTAGCTTCCCACTCTTTACTCAATGTACCTTTGGCATAGAAACGTCCACGCCGTAGTTCTGTACCACTACCCGATTGTCCCTCATTATGAACGCCATCAAAGTAGTCATAATCCCACTGAAGTCGGCCACCAATTTGGAATTTAGTGTCTCCTTGTTGAAAGGTTATTCCCCCACCTTTAACGGTTGTTTCAGTATTTTCTGCCACAGAGGGCACTGAAACTGTGTTCAAGCCAGCGACAGCGAGACAAGACAATTTAAATTGTTTGTTCAGTTTCATGCCAAAAATTCCTATTTGTGGTAATTTGATACAATCAATTTCTGGTTCCCACGCGCCTTTGTGGGAGCCCATTGTGGGCGCGCCAGCGTCCAGTTGATTGGTGACGGCTGGAGCAAAACGTAAGGCATTCCCAGGCGCGTCAATGCAAGTCTGAATTTTCGCTTTCGCGGGAATGACAAGTGCTTAACTTGCAGTGTGTCGGTGCGTTGAAACGAAAAAAAAGCTATCTCACCCAAATAGCCAGACTTTTCCCCTTTCTCACCAATAACAAATGTCCATAGCCATATTTGGTAGCACCACGATTGCCCGTATCAAAACTGAGACACGAAAAGCTTTCGTCTTCAGTATTGTTCGCTGTGGATGAACAATACCAGGCTAGCTGTTGCACATAGACATTTGGAAAATAGCGTTTATCAATAGAGGTTTGTTCATCAACCAAGGTTTCAAGTTCCTCTATCGTGGGCATACGCCAATCGCTATAGCCGGCGAGTTGCATCTTGTTAATGGCTTCGATATAGGCTTGCGTATCACAACGGCACCCCTGACAATCACCGCCATTTTCTTTACCAACGATGTCGCCATTCGGATGATACCAAGTATAGGTATGTTTGCCATCTTGTAAACCACCCTCATTGGTTTTAACTTCCCAGATTAAATCGGTTTGGTTATCTTGGATAGCAGCCCATTGTGTCGCCTCATCAGGCAATGCGTGTCCATCAGCACCCAACTTGGTAAAGCGATAACGACGTTGATAAATATCGGTTCTGAGTTGCTTAACAGTGTCTGAAATCGTCACCAAGGTTTGACTAATAACGTCTAATCGTTGTATGACAGTCTCTTCTTTAGACTGTTTATTAGGTTTTGCTTGTAGCCCGGATAATAGTACTGATAAAAATATGCCTATAATGGAAGTTATAAAAGCAAATTTTAAGCCTTCTAGCAATTGGGGCACACTGGCGGCAATATCTTGCGTATCAAATTCCCAAAGTCCCAAAACAATGCCGACAAAAGTACCCAATAGTCCCATACTCACAATAATCGATTTATAATCAATAGGTTGCCCACGGTAAAAGCCCCACATATCTTTCACCGCCAGCCAGAACATCAACCCGCCAAAAAAAACTAATATCTGTAATCCTTCTAGTGTCATAATCTGCTCCTTTTTCAGTTATCCGTTATCAATGTGAGCAATGGAGTCCAAACTTTAGTTTGGGCGAGCCCCAGCCAAACTAAAGTTTGGACTCCTAAAAACGCCCACATTTCAGGACGACGATTGATTTTTCGTTCTCGATGTTTGATGAGTTTCATCCACCGTTTGTACCCCTAACGAAGACATCAGCTGCTCCTTTCTCCTTTCCAATTAGTACACCATTTTTGAACGTTCTAAAATTTTATACAATTTCTGTTCAGCTTTGGTGACAACTTTAAATTCGACGCGGCGAGATTTGTCCTGATTTTCTGAGCCATCCGCGTTACGAATTAACTTGGCAAATGATAAACCATTGGCTCTCAGTACTTGTTGTAGCCACGTCCGTTGCACCTCTGATGCCTTCAAAAGATTATAACAATAGGTTAGGGTTGACAACGCCCGTTTTTGTGACAGTTTGACATTTTCCAGATAGCGAGTGGCAATATCGTCGGCATTTAGCCAATCGCTTGAAGTATGTCCTTCAATGCGGATGGCTTCAATATCGTCATGATAGCGTTGCAAAATGGTGATGTAGCGAGGGAAAAAACTCTTTAAAATGGCGGTGAATTTAGGACGCAACGTACTTTTACCTTGTTTAAACAACACATTAGGCGCGTTAAAGCGTACCGTATTGTCGGCTAAAATCTCAGCATTCCACTGCGTTAAATCTGACGCAAATTCTTGTAACAATTCTTGATGCAATTGTTTGCGGCTACGCTCTGCTATTAGCGCAATTTCTGCCATCGCATTTTTTTGCCGTTCAATTTCATTTTTTGAACGTTGCGCATCCAACATAAAGACGATGGCAATAAATAAAAACACCATCATTAAACCAGACATCATGTCAGCGATACTTAAATGTTCTTTATTCATTTATTGGAAATTGGGAATTGGGTTCGCTTTTATCAGTTTTTTGGGCAAAAAAAACTGATAAAAGCGATTTGAGATTTGGGAATTGGAAATTTTTCCCTTATCTTTGTTAAAGGTTGAAATGTTACCATAATAAGTACACAATTAAATATAATATAAATGGCGTGTGCTGTTAAAGGAGCGCAAGGTTAACTTGCACGAGCGTGGTGATTGCCGCTCGGCAGTTGTCCTTAATATTCAATATGTTATAAAAGACTGAGAGGTGGTAAGATGTATGAGTACAACGAATTGACGAAATAAACGAATTGAGTATTAGAAATCTATGTACAGGACAAAAAGGTGTTCAAGCCGTGATGCTATCGCTTTTTTGGCGATAGTATCACTCAAACCCTCGTGAAAAAGTTTGTGGTAATAGTCTCACTCAAACGATAGCGCTGGTGGTTATGGCTTCTTAATTAT
>QNER01000376.1 GCA_003646175.1 Candidatus Parabeggiatoa sp. nov. 1 | reverse complement strand
GCTTTGGCGGTTGGTTTGCTTAACCAGATTGCTTAAGCCTTGTTGCCATTTCTTAAACGCCTTTTGATCACCGCCACAGAAGAAAACTTGTTTGACCATAAAATTGCGGCCGTCATAGTCATCATCCACCATCCAGTAGGCCAAGTCGTGAACCTTGCGGGCTTCCCGTTTATCTTTCATCGGGTTATAAATTTCGAGGCCGCAAATTTCGACTTGCATGGTTTTGCTATGCCATTGAATCTCTGGCTCGCCGATAGTGACAAAAGAAGCCGCTTTTTTGTCTTTTTCGACTAAGTCCTGTTGCAATAAGTCATCGTGCATACGGACTTTGGTGACTTCAAAATGACCCAAGCGAGTTGTCACGTTTTTGTTGCTGATAGTGTTTTCAAAGGCAAAACCAAGGATAATCAACCAATTGGCATCGCCCCGGCGACGACATTCTTTCACAGCAGCGTTGAAGGCTTGTTTGCTGACGGTGCCAAATAGGGGGCCGATATGAAAATAGGCATTCTTTTTACCTTCGCTGGTACTGTAAAAACCGGCCGCGTGTAAAGAGTCGTTGTTTAAACGTTCCACCCGAATAAAAACTGCTTTTTGATTTTTCATGCCATTTTTCACACCTGCGGATTTAAGATGTTTAAAAATGCATTGTTCAAAATCGTTGGCCCCGAAGGTTTGTTGTTCATCCGCGTCTAAGTCCTCGGAGGCAATTGGTTTGTGCAGTGTTTCGACGGTGAAAGGGCCGGCCACACGGAGTCGTTTTTTGTCCTTTTGCGGTTTATCGTACAGAGTTTCAAAGGGAGAAGGCTCGTCATAAATGACCGTTTTCATCGTGATGTGAGGCACTTTTTGACAAATAAAGCCTTGGCGAATATCCGGTCCGTTTTTGTCATGCAGCTTGTAATACGGAAACACGGCCATCATTAGCCTTTTTTTGGTAAGATTTAACGCAATGCGAGAAGTGTCAATGGTTATCCAGCGACGGCCCCATTGTTCAGCCATATAAGCGGCAGTGCCACCACCGCAAGTGGGATCCAAGACCAGATCGCCCGGATCAGTCGTCATTAACAGGCAACGTTGGAGAACTGTAACAGAGGTTTGAACAACATAACTCTTGTTTTTTTCAGAGAGCTGAACAACCCATAAGTTGCTGATTTCGGCAACCGGAAAATCATCAAAATAATACTTATACCTGAGACTGCTGCCTCGAATGACTAATCTATTTTCCTGCGCCAGCTTGTTCAAATTCTTAACGGAACATCGCCAACCACGATTCGGCCCTGGTTTAAACACTTTGCCTTTATATTCAAAGGGATGTATCGTGTTACCCGCACCACTGGAGGATTGTAATTTATCGCAGGTAAATGGACGTAAGGATTTATCAATTTGCGCCTGTTGGTTGACACTGACAATTTCGCCATTATCTAACTCCACAAAATTAAATCTTTTCGGATCCGGCGCTTTATCCGTATAAAGCTGATGATATTTTAAATCCTTGATATCCTTGGCATACCAGATAATGTAATCGTTTAAAGTCGATAAATATTTGTGTCTGGTATTACTACAGGTTCTAAGAATGATAGTCGCAACAAAATTCTTCCGGCCAAACACTTCATCCATAATGCACCTTACCAAATGTACATTTTCATCAGAAATTTGCACAAAGCAGCTTCCGCTTGAGGTGAGCAATTCTCTGGCCACGATTAATCTATCCCGCAAATGGCTTAAATAAGAATTAATGCCCAATTTCCACGTATCACGATACGCCCGGACTTTTTCATGTTCACCGCTTAAATGGTCATCATTATCCTCTTCGACACGGCCGACATTCATCTGCTTATGCCAATGTCCTTTGAATTGGATACCATAAGGCGGATCGATATAAATCATTTGCACTTTGCCCGCCATGCCTTCCAACTCTAATAAAGAAGTCATCACCAACAAACTATCTCCCTGAATCAGGCGGTTAACCCAGTTATCTTGATGTTGGTAGTATTCAGAGCACTTTTCTAATTTATCCCTATCTAACGCATTACCAAATAAATCATCAATGGATAATTGTGGCGATTCGGTTTTTTTGACGTGATAGAATTTATCAATCAAGACACTGGGGGAAATCTGCTCATGGCGATACAGAGAGCAAATATCGATCTCAAGATTTTTTTCCCGATCATCATGGCCATATTTCTCTAGCCAAAATAACTCGGGCTGGTTCCCCTGAGGATCAATGGGCGTTTTTGGAAATTGAGCCTGAGTCTTTTTTGTTGCGTTGTTCATAGCCTTCTAAATATCAATAACGACAAGTTTATCAATAACGTGAGTTCGACTTTATTTTTCAATCAGTTACAAAATTGACGAGATAACTCATCTATTTATGTGTCTTCAATTGATTTATAAATACTTTTAACATATAGAATCTATAAATATCATGCTAATAATGTTCTTTCAACATAGTATTTATCAGAATGCAAGGGCAATATCATTCGGTTTTGTTTAACTCATTGATAACATAGCCTTTATTTATAACATCTGGATATATTGAGTTATTTTTGTAAATAGTTGATATTTAAAGCAGAACTCACGTTATTCGTTTTAAAAAAAGGGTCGTTCGGGCGGCAGGGTAGCTTGTTGTCTATCGTTTTTACGCCTCATTTGTTGGTTGGTAAAAATAGTTAGATTAGAGTGGGAATTGCTGGAATAATTTTTGAGGGCAGGGTGATGAAAGTGGGTTCGCGGCTAAAATTTTTTTTTGCCCAAAAAACTTGAGTCGTGAATTGGGAACGTGTTTTTATGCCTAAAAACTTGAGCCACAAATCGGGATCGCGCCTAAAATTTTGTAACTACTCAGCCCTGAAAGGGCGCTTTATTAAAGCCCTTTGCTGCGCCCTTTTCGCCCATTTTAATGCGCAAAGACAAGGGCTTAAAATCATAAACACCTGCACCTTTTCAAAGCACAGGCTATAATAATAAGCACCTTCGGTGCTGAGTAGTTACAAAATTTTTAGGCCAAAAATTAGGCGCGATTGAGAATTGCTTTTCATATTATCATTCGTTTCAGGCGAACCTTGTACGAAGCCGGGCGTGATTTAAACATGGTACGAAAAAACTTGGTTCTGATTGAAATGTGACGTTGTCAAGTAATAAACAATTAAAATTATTCAAACGGAGGAGGAACGTAGCAGACAGTTGTATTTTATGAGACAATATTAACAGTAAATTATTTAATGATAAGCGAGTGAATACAAATGGATGACAATAAAAAACAAGCCTTGACGACGACACTCAAGCAAATTGAAAAACAATTTGGTAAAGGTGCACTCATGCGTTTGGGCGATGTTGGTGCGGTACTTGAGGTTGAAACTGTCTCAACCGGATCTTTGGGTTTAGATATTCAACTTGGTATCGGTGGTCTACCCATGGGACGTGTTGTTGAAATTTATGGGCCAGAAGCGTCAGGTAAAACAACCCTCACGCTGCATATAGTGGCGGAAATTCAGAAAAAAGGCGGTTTAGCGGCGTTTGTGGATGCGGAACACGCGCTGGATAGTCGTTACGCTGGAAACCTCGGCGTAAACGTCGGTGAATTATACTTGGCGCAACCCAATGACGGTGAAGAGGCTTTGGAAATCACCGATACCTTGGTGCGTTCCGGCACATTCGATATAGTGGTGATTGACTCCGTAGCTGCGCTGACACCGAAAGCAGAAATTGAAGGCGATATGGGCGATCAACACATGGGACTACAAGCCCGTTTGATGTCACAAGCCCTGCGTAAACTCACGGCTAATATCAATCGCACCAATACCATGGTGGTTTTCATTAACCAAATTCGCATGAAAATTGGAGTCATGTTTGGTTCGCCGGAAACCACCACCGGCGGTAACGCTCTTAAATTTTATGCCAGTGTGCGCCTTGATATACGCCGTATTGGTGCGGTTAAACGAGGTGAAGAAGTCATTGGTAACGAAACCCGCGTTAAAGTCGTTAAAAACAAAGTCGCGCCACCGTTTAAAGAGGCGCTGTTTGATATTATCTACGGTGAAGGGATTTCCCATGAAGGTGAACTGATTGATTTGGGCACTAAACACGAGATTATCGACAAATCTGGCGCGTGGTATAGCTATAACGGTAACAACATTGGTCAGGGCAAAGATAATGCACGTACCTATTTAAAAGAAAATCCAGAAGTTGCCCAAACCATTGAACAGCAAATCCGCGATAAATTGCTGCCGTCCATCAACAAGCCAGTACCAGAAACCGCGGAAAAAACCACCGCGGAAAAAACGTCGTCTAAGAAAGCTACCGCGAGTAGTAAGAAATCTTAGAAAGGGATGGAGAACACCAAATGTTTGCCATAACGGAGCCATCCTCACTCACGCAGGCACGCTGTAGTGCGATAGAGTATTTAGCGAGACGCGAACACGCGAGCTTGGAATTACGCAACAAACTGGCACGTAAAGGATTTGAACAGAGTGTCATTGATTGCGTATTAATCCAATTGCGGGCGGATAAGTTGCTTAGTGATGAGCGTTTTGTCGAATGTTTTGTGCGTAGTAAAACTAACAAGGGCTACGGGCCTTTGCGTATTCAACAAGAATTAAAAAGGCGCGGTATTGGTAGGGAAATGTTGACAAATGTGCTGGATGCCGGTGATAGCGCGTGGCTAAAACGCGCACGTCTGGCACAGGAAAAACGCTTTAGGGACTTACCGCAAAACCAGCGTGAACAGGCTAAGCAATTTCGTTTTTTGCAACACCGGGGGTTTACCTGCTCTCAGATTCAAGCGGCGTTATCATCTGATAAAGATGATTAGTTTCACATTCCTTTGCTCCAGTGCTACAGCTTTTCAGTTTTTAGGGACTTGAGGTACGGGGAAATGATTTTGGCCCAAAGCAAGAGGCTGTTTGGTTTGAAATCAAAAACCCGTACCAATTCATTTCATATCCAAATCAAAGGTGTACTGATCAACATAAAGCCTCAAGCCTATTTCTTCAAACCTATTACCATTTTGCCTATTACCCTCAATTCAAACTAATAGGTAATAGGTCAGCGTATGCCACCCTACCTCGTATTGAAAATAATCCACCGCCTTGCCATTTTACGGATGCTATCCCTTCTTAGGGATAGTATCCGTTTTAACAGGTTCGACAACTACAACTGACGTTGAATCTGTTCGATAAGTCGTTGTTGTTCCTTAATGGCTTCGATCAGTACGGCGGTGAGTTTGCCGTAAGCGATTGATTTATAGCCTTCGGAGTCGGTAGAAACCAGTTCGGGTAGAACTTGTTCGACTTGATAAGAACTACAAGGATTGTATATAATAAAGGATTTCCTAACCTAATTAATGCGTGGTGCTAGTGTTTAATTCGTTTATTTATGGGATTCGCTGTACTTGTTCCATGCCTCCCATTAAAACAAAGGCCCAAAGGGTTAGTTGGAGTACAAGGTTAACTTGTACAAAGTATCGTGCAAGTTAACCTGGAACGAATGAAAATCATCCCAACTGGCCTTTTACCCATCCCGCAACACTTTGCAACGCTTCTGTCAATTTAGACGGATCATTCCCGCCCCCTTGCGCCATGTCCGGCCGTCCACCACCTTTGCCATCAACTTGTTTCGCTACATGACTCAGCAAGTCGCCGGCCTTGATTTTGTCAGTGGCGTTTTTGGTCACGCCAGCGACTAGCGATATTTTGTTGCCTTTAACAAGAGCCAATATAATCGCTGCGGTGCCCAGTTTTTCTTTCAGTTGATCTAACGTGATGCGAAGTTGCTTGACATCCATATTGTCTAATTGAGCCGCTAACACTTGGATGCCATTGATTTCTACCGCTTGGTTGGCTAAATCGCTGCCTTGATTGCTAGCGAGTTTGGTTTGTAAACGGTTGATTTCCTTTTCATGGCTGCGATTTTGTTCAAGTAACTGAGCAACGCGATCTGGTAACGATTCACGGCCTGTTTTGAGTAAGGCCATCATATTATTAATGGTATTGTCAGCCTCCGCCACCCAATCAAGGGCGCGAGTACCAGTAATCGCTTCAATCCGCCGCACACCGGCCGCTACGCCAGTTTCCACCACGATTTTAAATAAGCCAATATCGCCCGCATGACGAACATGAGTACCGCCGCACAGTTCAGTTGAAAAGTCGCCGATAGAGAGTACGCGCACTTGTTCATCATATTTTTCGCCAAATAACGCCATCGCGCCGCTATTCATAGCCTCCTCTAATGCCATGATGTGCGTTTGTACTGGCGTATTGAGCAAAATTTCCTGATTGACGAGATGCTCAATATTGGCGAGTTGTTCCGGCGTAACCGGTTCAAAGTGCGAAAAGTCAAAACGTAAGCGTTCAGGATCAACAAGAGAGCCTTTTTGTTTAACATGTTCGCCCAAAGTTTGCCGTAAAGCGGCGTGCATTAAATGGGTGGCGGTGTGATGACGGGCGGTGGCTTGACGCGCTTGAACCTCAATTTTGGCCTGTAACTTGTCGCCTATTTGAATCGTGCCGGCGGTAAGCTTGCCTAAATGAACATGCGCTTTTCCCATTTTTTTGGTGTCTTCAACTTCAAACACGGTATCGCCATCGCCTTGGCTCAGTACACCTTTATCACCGGCTTGTCCACCCGACTCGGCATAAAAGGGCGTGTGTTCTAAAATCACTCGCCCAGTTTGCTCCGCGCTTAAGCTGTCTACCGAGTTGCCTTCATAAAATAAGGCTGTGACGACACTCTCATCTTGTACCTGCTCGTAACCGGTAAATTCACTGTGACAATCAATACTTTGTGCTTGCTGGCTCAAATCCATGTCAAATTGACCGGCTTTGCGGCCTCGGGCCCGTTGGGCCTCCATTTCACGTTCAAAGCCGGCCAGGTCCAGCGTCAAATGACGCTCCCGCACAATGTCCGCCGTCAAATCGGTGGGAAAACCGTAGGTATCATACAACTTAAATACAATGTCACCGGGTACAATGTCGTTTTGCAACTCAGCAATGGCTTGCTCTAATAAACGCATACCTCGATCCAAGGTGTCATCAAAGCGTTCTTCTTCCTGTTTAAGGAAGCGTTCGACTAAGTTTTGGTTTTGACTGAGTTCTGGATAAGCACGGCCCATTTGATCGTTTAATGGACTGACTAAGCGATAAAAAAATGGCTCACGTAGCCCAAGCTTATGTCCATGCCGAATGGCACGACGAATAATGCGCCGCAACACATAACCCCGCCCTTCGTTAGAAGGCACCACGCCATCCACCACCAAAAAGGCACAGGCGCGAATATGATCTGCAATCACGCGCAGAGAGTTATTGTTTAAATCGCGGCAAT
>QNER01000375.1 GCA_003646175.1 Candidatus Parabeggiatoa sp. nov. 1 | reverse complement strand
GATACTATCCCTTGAAGGGATAGCATTCGTTTGGATTTTTCCCAAGAATTTGATTTGACGGATACTATCCCTTGAAGGGATAGCATTCGTTTGGATTTTTCCCAAGAATTTGATTTTACGGATACTATCCCGGCAAGGGATAGCATTCGTTTGGATTTTTCCCAAGAATTTTTGATTTTACGGATGCTATCCCGGCAAGGGATAGCATCCGTTTGGATTTTTCCCAAGAATTTGATTTGACGGATACTATCCCGGCAAGGGATAGCATCCGTTTGGACATTAATACTTATCTTCCAGCAAGAGCCGCTTCCAATTCCGCTCTCCTCGCACGACTGAGTTTGACTTGTCTCAGTTTGTTCAAGGTGATTTTATCCAAATTGCCGCTGGGGGCTACCCCAATATTCCGTTGGAATGCTTTTAAAGCCGCTACCGTTGTTTCAAGCCTGGCTTGTTTGAGAGGCTCTTTAAAATAACCCAATTCCGCAAGACGGACTGCGACTTGGTAAACTATCGCGGGTGTACTCTGCCGCTTTTCAGAACTCAAGTTTTTATAACGGTAGGGTTTATATGCCGAGAGTTGAGGCAATGTGTAGGAAGACATTGTGACTTTCCACTGTTTATTAGACACTTCATAAACATAAAAACGAGCATCTGATTTACGCTGAAACAGCATCACCTTGCCCGGCTTTAATAAAATATCACCGGGTTGCAAGTCATTCATTGAGTCAAGTTGAACCGAAACTTTGGGTAAATTACTGGTGCTGTATTTATGCTTTAAACCCCAAACTTGAGAAATAAAGCCCGAAGTATCAACACCCACCGCCTGAGAACTGACGGAAAGGTTTTGACACTTGGAAAAGTTTTTTGGCGTACAAATATCACCGGCTTTTTTGCCCGCTTTCAATCCTTGCTGAAAAGAGACTAGGCTGTTATTTCCGCCCCATTTGTAGGGGATGCCGATATAATAGCCGGGGCTGGAAATGGGCGTAATGATGACTTTCTGCTTACCATCATCAATACCAGCACGGCTGGTGATATTGGACTTGCTGACATAAAAGCGATAATTCGCATACGCTTTGGCTTTGTCAATGATTTCTTGACGAGTCGTCGTGGTATTTTCAGTCGCTTTATCCTGGCGAATAGTCACACCTATCTGAGCGAGCAATGGTTTACCATTTTCTGTGTATGAAGCCTTCACAGACACCGTTTCATCTTGATTAACCGATTGAGTGTACAGTGTTGAGCCCCTAAATTCGCTGTACTGACTGTTTTCAGACCATTTTACACGGCCAGTGACTTCTTGCTTACTACCGTCGGAATAAGAGACTTTAGCGGTGTAAGCACTTGACTTTTGTTCAGCGATGGACTTATCACCATAAATATATAACTGAACCGGCTGTTTATCAATTATCCCTTTGTAACGGTAAGGTTTATATCCATCTTTCTTGAGTTTGGATAACCGATAAACCCGCCCACTAACTTTCCAGCCTCTACTAGAGGCCTCATAAACAAAAAAACGGCCGCTGTTGTCTCGATGGGAAAACAACCTGACATGGCCGGATTTATTAAGAATATCACCCGGTTGTAAATCGTTCATTGAATCCAGTTGAGTCGATATCCGAGGTAAATTACGGGTACTGTATTTACGCGTTAATCCCCAAACTTGAGAAATATAGCCGGAACAATCGATGCCCACCGCACGAGAGCTGCCCACGTATCCGCCGGAACATCTGACAGCGCATTTATCCCCCGCTTTTTTGCCGGCTTTCAATCCCTTATCAAAAGCAGATAGGGTATCATTCCCGCCCCATTTATAGGGAATACCGGTATAGGTACCAGATTTGGCAATTGGCGTAATAATCAATTTATTCTCATCATAAATGCCACGCGAGCCAGTGATATTGGATTTTCCAACTTTGAATTGATGAACGACATATTTTTTGGCGTTGTCGATCATGGCTTGACGAGTCATTTTACTGTTTGCCTTTTGTGACATCCAAAAATCTTCACCCGGCGTTTCAGAGGGGTAAAAGTCTTCTGGCTGACTTTCTAAGTACGAAAATAATTGTTTCTGGTACTTAGCATTATTCACCCCCATCATTTTAACGTCGCCGCTGCGACTCTCATGCCATTGGATCACTTCAAAACTGTCTTTGAGCGGCAGAATTTGGAACACGTCGCCGGACGGTGTCACGAAGAAATCCTTTAAGGTATAAGCATAGAGGCTGTAGGGCAATTCCACGTCGGCAACCCATTCGCCGCTAAGGGTGTATTTCCTTAACGTTCTAAAAACCCGTTCAGAAGCCAGGCCGTCATCAGCCAGTTCTTCTACTGTCAGGTAAAGGTTGCTATGGTTATCAATCCCGATGATATTAACCAGTTCAACTGAACCCCGTCGGCTTTTAACCGAGATAGCTTGGCGAAGAGTCGTACTACTGTGACGTAGCTGAACCGTCCATTGCAACGCATTGTCTCGATTGATCAAAAAAGTGTACGCTCCTATTGGCACCCATTTAAGAGGAGGGGCTTGATTCAGATGGTAAAAACGGCCGTCAAAGGCTGCTAATATACCAGTATACTTATTATGGCATTGGATGCCTATCGGGGTGATCTCGTTCTTGATAGGAAAAGTTTGGATCACTCTGCCGGCTTGGTTATAGAGACTAATCTGCTTTGCCCCGCCCAATAACACGTAGAAGTGGTTGTTCTCCAAAATACACAAATCCTCGGCATCGTCTGAAGCCAGCGGAATTGATGAAAACGTATTCGATGTCAGGTTAATGATAGCAATACGTTGGTTGGCGGAGTCAAGCAGATAAATATTGGTTTTGTCTACGACAAAACTTTGTGGGCCAAAATTATTGGCTGGGGCTTTGCTGAGAGCGACTTGCCACTGGTTTGCCCCCCAGGTTAAACTAGCGACTTTCTGGGGCGTAAAGGAATGCGGCGGCGGTTTGGCGTCGCCTGTTGCTGCAGCTGCGGATACCGCGCTGGGTATGAGAGAAATAAAAAACAACAGAGTCATAAAATACTTCATGTTTGTTTTACCTTGGCGTTGAGATTTAATTTAAGCTGTGATGTGATGCTATCGCTTTTTTTTGCGATAGTATCACTAAATTTCAAAGTGATACTATCGCCAAAAAAGCGATAGCATCACGAAATTTCCGCAAAAGTGATACTATCTCCGCAAAAGTGATACTATCGCCAAAAAAGCGATAGCATCACGAAATTTCCGCAAAAGTGATGCTATCGCTAAAAAAGCGATAGCATCACGAAATTTCCGCAAAAGTGATACTATCGCCAAAAAAGCGATAGCATCACGATTTTAATGAATAAGGTAATGCCATCAATTGTAAGCGTTCACGTTGTTGACTTTGCCAATAAATATCCTCCGTTTTTGCACTATTTATTTGAATGACTGCTAAAGCGACAGCCCCACCGTCGGGATGCGTTTGAGCATTCACGATTTTACCAACACTTTGCTCACCGGTAGCCACATAAAGTGCGTCGCCCGGTTGTGGTAGTGATGAATCTGTGTTAATTTTAGCAAGATACATACGGCGTTTCAAGGTACCAAGATATTGCATCCGCGCTACAATTTCTTGTCCAGTATAACATCCCTTTTTAAAATTCACACCACCGATTGTTTGATAGTTTACCATTTGTGGCACAAATTCTTCGGCGGTTGCAGGGACTATTTGCGGTAAACCGGCGAGAATATCCAGTAATTGCCAAGCACTCGCGCCCACTGGACGTACTGTTTTAGCGGCACACTCCCACATATTTTGTGGCGTTTCACTGAACACTAGATAACGGGGTTGCGGGCCGGGAATGTGTAGCACTGTGATTTGGTTTAGCGTCAAACTGGCATCCATTTCAGGGGGGGGCGCAAAACCCAAGCAATCAGTCAATATTTGTGTGCTGTTAATGCCAGCAACTGCGAAATGGGGCAAATTTTCGCTCACTTCTTCAAGCGTGACATTGGCGCGGAGTACATACATTCGTAAACGTTTGAGCATAGATTCTATGCTCTCTCGTGGTAATAACAAATAATAGGCGTTGTCGCGTTGAAACAGGCGAAAATTAAACTGGATACGGCCTTTAGAGCTACACCATGCACTCAATTGACTGTGTTTAGCAGTCACTTGTCGCACATCATTGGTGAATTGTCCTTGCAAAAACTTGTTGGCATCGTTACCGGTGACTTTTATCAAACCCAAGTGCGATAAGTCCGCGATAATATCGCCATGCAGTGCTTGTTGTCGTTCTTCATCAGGCTGCCCAAAATGAATAACGGTGTGATTTTCAAACCGAGCACCGGCTTTTTGTAAATATTGTGTCCATGTTTCTGTCATATTTATACGGCCTTTTTAGGTTTAGGTGGTGCTCTGAGAATAAGCTGGTGCGCGAAAGCGGCAATCTCCATACCATCCCCAAATAAATTAATTAAAGTCCCAAACTAAAGTTTGGACTCCTGTTTGGGCAATCTTCTTAAGCACCATTAGGATTTAGACTCCATCCACTCCCCTATTAGAAGAATCCTTTGATTTTTTTCCTTTAAGTTTTGCATTTCTTTCTCAGCTTTGGACAAATCGGCTGGTTTCACTAACAAATCCATATCACCAATGACTCTGAGTGCCTCGGATTGATAAACGGTTTTTGCTAAATACGCGCCTTTGAGAACAATTACCTCAATCCCGCCTCGCTGTAATTGCTTTAAAACGTCAGACAATTCCTGATAATATATATAGGGCATTTCTGAACGCATTGCGATAATAAGCCTTGCGCAAATCAGCCTGCACAGCCTTGGGCATCTGAACAGTTAAAGCGTCAGCGTTCAAGCGGTGATAAAGCAAAGGGGCTACACCATTTTTAGTCGCCAAGCGCAACAGTGCCTCCCATTCCTCGTTGTTCCAGATGCTATCCCTTTTTTGGGGATAGTATCTGTCAATCTCGTTGTTCCAGATGCTATCCATTTTTTGGGGATAGTATCTGTCAATCTCGTTGCTCCAGATGCTATCCCTTTTTTGGGGATAGTATCTGTCAATCTCGTTGTTCCAGATGCTATCCCTTTTTTGGGGATAGTATCTGTAAATCTCGTTGCTCCAGATGCTATCCCTTTTTTGGGGATAGTCTCTGTCAATCTCGTTGTTCCAGATGCTATCCCTTTTTTGGGGATAGTCTCTGTCAATCTCGTTGTTCCAGATGCTATCCCTTTTTTGGGGATAGTATCTGTAAATCGTCATATTGTCAGCCCGCTCACTGAGATAAGCTAACAATAACTCAATCAGCTTTTCAGACGGCATTTTCAACTCCCCTTCTTTTCCAGCAAACCATATTCGCTGAACCAATCCAGCGTCTGCTGAACATCCTCGGAAATATCCGCTTGTGCGGTATTATCAAATTGCGTGCTGACGGCTGCAACCATTTGCTCAATCGTGTGTTTTCCATCACATAAATCCCACACGCAGACGGCTGTGGGGTTTAATACATACACTTTATGCACGGCGGGATCGTGCAACATTAATTCTTGTTCTATTTGAATAGTACGCACCTCTTTTCTTTTCTGGTTAATATAAGTCATTAATGATCTTCACCATTTTATCTAATCGAGCGGGGGTTAATTGATAACATTTTACGGGTGCTAACATTTTAACCAGCGGCAGGATTAATCCTGCGGGGCTGCTTTGGTAATCTTTTTGAACGATCACTCCACGTAATAGCATCAGAGCGGTTGTCAGTTTGGGTATTTCTTGTAAATCAGAGAGTTGCTGATAATAACTGGGATCGATAGCGGCTTCATCCACATCTAATACTAAAACGCGATGCTGTTCACAGGCGGCATAAATATGATTCAAATAGGCTTTTTTTGCTTTAATCACTGGAAATGGTTTTTCATTCGGTGCAATGACTGGTGCTATTCCAATGGTTTGTAAATTAATTAATAGGTTATCAGGTAATTTATCCAAAGTAAAATCACAGATTCTTTCTTCCGCTTTATCTGGATGCTTAATGATAATCAAATAGCGGGGTTGACACGTTTCCCCTTGTTGTGTCGATGCTAAATGAATCGCCTTTCTATCCTCTTTTTTAAGCGCGATGATATGGGGCGGTAATTGCCAGCCATATTGTTGAAACACTTTTTCGGTGCTAGAACGCACCCATAAGCAACGTGGATAAGGGGCTAATTCACTATGGTGTCGTCCTAATGCAGCCGCTTCATCCGAAAGCAATTTAAAGCCCTGTCGCACCAATGCGAGGGCAAGCGTGGTTTTGCCACATCCCGAATCCGCAGCTAAAATAAGTCCTTTTTCATGTTTGGACAATGCCGCTGCGTGAAATAGTAAATGGGAACGGATTTGCGCTAAGGTATGGCGTAAAACAATTCCATGCGTCAGCGAGGGCAAAAGCGTGGTTTGCTCAACTTCATAAACCGAATCGGGTGTATGAATTTGTGCGGTTCCATCATCATTAGCAACAACTTTATACTGCTGTGTCAGGGGATTATCCTTTAAATCATCCACCGCTAGGCGACGAAACATGGCATCCATTAAATCCATTGTCTGTGCATGATTGGACGAAAGTGCTATTAATTGATCAAAAAACTGGTAGAACTGAATATTCATCTGATTTTTTTAATTGGTATCGTTTTTCAGAAAAATAATTTACTTTCAAAAAACAATGTGCGTAACATATGTAGGGTGGGCAACGTCTTTTGGTTGCCCACCAAACGGCTTCAGATGGTGGGATCGATACGGCTCTTGCCGGCCCCCTACAAAAAAACGTGACATCAAATTGAGGTCACACTCGTTGGTTTTCTTCCATTTTGAGAAATTATTTCCTTTACGAGGTAAATTAATAGCTGATGTTACGCACATTGCTTCTTGAAGTCATGAGTTATGCAATAAAGGCTTACCACCTATCCGTTTCTAAATAAGTACAACGAATGGGCGAAAAAAACGAATGACGGAAGGGTGAACTCAAGCTAAGTGCTTATCATTAAAAGTGAATTTAATTCGTTTCTGTCGTAAATTCAAAGTACTCAACCAAACTGATAGGTGCTAACGCAATAAAGGCTAAGTTCCATACCATGATGAGGTTTGGTCAAAGGACGCGACTGATTGCCCCTACATTGAGAGATTGTAGGGGCAATCCTTTATGGTTGCCCCTGGGCCGACTCATTTTTTTGCTGTGTGCGTCACATGAGTTAATAGTTAGAAACTGAAATTCTCCCCATTTTTCCTGACCACAGCATCCAAACATAAAGGTTCGGGAACCGGTTACAAATCGGTTCCCGCCGCTGGGGCAGAGTTTGCCATTAACCCTTCATTTTCGGTTGCTTG
>QNER01000374.1 GCA_003646175.1 Candidatus Parabeggiatoa sp. nov. 1 | reverse complement strand
CATCAGATATTTAATTTTAATTAAAAAATCGCAAATTACGAATATTAATAAACGGGTTCAGGTGTAAAAACGATTTTCTTAACTCATGTTACGCACTCTGCTTCTTTAAGCTTTGGGATAAATTCCAAGGCTAACAGCTAAGGTCAGCTAAAGCCGACTTCGTTGAGATTTTCAGTCACCTTTAGGTTTTTTCGCTTTTAGCCTTGGAATTTATCCCAAGGCTTTTGAAAGGGAAGTTCAGTGCGTAACATGAGTTAAGATTTCGGACGGAAATCAAAATGACACCTTTTCACACTTTTGTACTGGGCTGGTGAAAATCAGGTTCCAGTGGTTGTAAAAAGTTGTTCCCCTTTTTATTTAGCTTATAAAAAAGTATTTAAAAAACAATAAGTTATAAATTGGTTTGAACGAAACAATTCACAATTCACAAACAATTTTCACCACCCCACTTTTGTACTTAAACATCAAGTGAGAAGGAAATAAGCCGGGCGGAGTAAGCAATATGCGTCGAATTTATCTTGTTATTACCCTGATTTTTCTGTTCCTAGCCATTGCTTTACAAACTTTGATGTTTTTCTACTGGCATACTGTGTTAGAGCCTCGGTTATGGAATGAAGCGGATTCCCATGCAAAATTGCTGGCCCACGCACAGGCGGGGGTACTTGCCAAAGCCTTGGTATCAGGCAACGAGGAACAACGCCGACAAGCACTTATTGAGTCTATAGCTCAAATCCTTCTGTTCACGGATCCCACTACTGGCTTGACTTTTTTCTCAGGTATCACTTTGGAAGTGGACTACGATGTGGTGCTTGTCCCAGTAAGCTGCTTGGATTTAGAACGAGGCGTTACAGACTGTAAACCGTGTTTTTCGGCCGATGTAGCACTTTATGATCCCGACACCGATGAATTACTGGGGATTGCTGGGTTTCAGATCAACGACCGTTTTTACCAACTTCTCAGCAAAGACGTGAAAATTCAATTGTTTACCGAATCTAGCATCGGACTGATTCTGTTGGCCGTTGTTTGGCTGCTGGTGATAATATTGTTCAAGAAATTGCATCAGGCTAAAGAACGGTCGGAAAGGGCGAATCTTGCCAAAATCAGCTTTCTAGCGAATATGAGCCACGAAATTCGTACCCCACTGAACGCGATATTGGGTTACGCGCAACTTTTTAAAGACGATCAGGAACTGATGCGGACGCACGGGCAGGCTGTCGAAACCATCTACCGTAGCGGCGAGCATCTGTTGCTGATGATCAACGATATCCTAGATATTGCCAAAATTGATGCCGGCAAACTGGAATTATTATCTGGAGAGTTCCACTTGCCTACATTTCTAAATACTTTGGCGGATATGGCGCGGATTCGGGCGCAACTGAAGGATATTCAATTTATTTATACTGCACCAACAGATTTTCCAACAGCGGTACACGGCGATGAAAAACATCTGCGCCAGATTTTGTTGAATCTGCTCAGTAATGCGATTAAATTCACTCCCGACGGTACAGTCCATTTCCAAGTCCAAAAACTGTCTGCGGAAAATCGGGACAACCAGCAATGGCAAAAACTGCGTTTTCAAGTCACCGATACTGGGTTCGGCATTCCCCACGACAAATGGGATGAAATTCTGTTACCTTTTCATCAACTGATTGAACGGCATCAGACAATTGAAGGCACCGGGCTAGGTTTGGCTATCACTTCTCGGTTACTAAACCTAATGGGTAGTAAGCTGTGCATAAAGAGCCAAGTGGACAAAGGCAGTACTTTCTGGTTTGATCTGGAACTGCCAGCGGTTAATGAGGTGGTTAACGAACAAACATCGCCGCACAGAAGAGTCACTGGCTATCGCGGTTCACGACGCAAGTTGTTAGTCATTGATGACAACAACTCAATCTATGTTGAGTTTGTTAGGGTTTACTGTAGAAACAGCGGCAACTGGTGCGATTGGCTTGGACAAGCTCGCCACCGGGTTACAGCCGGATTTGGTTTTATTGGATATCATCATGCCTGAAATGGATGGTTTTGAAGTCATTCACTGTATTCTGCTCGTGATTGCCTTTTCTGCGGCTGTCGATCAACAGATACAAAAGGAAGCCTGCAGTGCTGGATGCAACGGCTTTCTCAGCAAACCTATCCACCACGATGAATTGCTGGATTGTCTGCAAACTCATTTGCACCTGGAATGGGTATATACACTAGACACCCCAGCACTTCAGCACACGGAGAAAGAAACCGCTACAGCGAAGTTGCCAATGCCTTGCCCTGAACTCGAAAAGTTGCTCAAAATCGCCAAACAACACAATATTCTCGAACTTCGCAAAGCGGTTGCGGATTTAGAACACGAGCGGTTTGCACCAGTGGTGAAACATCTAACACCTCTAATGCAATCCTATCAATTCAAAAAAATCATCGCCTTTGTGGAATCGTTGCTTCAAGCCAACCGATAATAAGCCCAGCGCCGTTCTCCCTCTCGTACTAGCTGCCCTTCTTTGTGGAGTTTTTTCAGCAGGTAAGAAGCGTGTTGATGATCGATATCTAACAACCTTTGACATTCGCTATTGTTGATCTGGCTATGCTTACGCAGATAGGTTCGTCGGCACTGGCTGTCGCCGGAATGGGTGGAGAAGTGGACACTGGGGTGCGTCGCGGCGCAGACGGTTTAGGTAAAGATGGCGCAGTCAGCTTTGAAACCCCAGTCGTGAACATAAAATGCAAATGCGGTGGCTGAATAGCTTGCCCGCCACAGCTGATGAGTGCGTATTCAATCAGGTTTTTCATCTCCAGCACATTGCCAGGAAAATCATGTTTTTGCAATACTTCTAGTGCTTCAGGTGTAATTTTGCCCTTGGCGTACCCCATTTCTTTAACGAAATGAGATAGAAAATGTTCTACCAACAGAGGAATATCCTCTTTGCGTTCTCGTAACGGGGGGAGGCGTATCGCATAACCGGCGAGGCGGAAAAACCGATCGCGCCGAAAAGTGTTTTCTGCGACATGCGCCTCCAACGTCGCATTGGTAGCAGCCACCACTCGCACATTGAACGGTTTTGCTTGGCTACCGCCTACCGGGGTCAATTTGCGGTCCTCCAAAACGCGCAACAGTTTGGCCTGCAAAAGCAGTGGCATGTCACCAATTTCGTCCAAAAACAGCGTGCCGCCGTCTGCCTGTTCAAAATAACCTTTACTGTTGCTGTTCGCGCCAGTGAAAGCCCCTTTGACATGCCCGAAAAAAGCGGCATCGGCCAGTTCACTGGGAATCGCAGAACAATTGACCGGCACAAACGGCCCCTTGGCGCGGTTGCTACCAAAATGAATGGCGCGTGCGACCAACTCCTTGCCGGTACCGCTTTCTCCGAGTACCAACACGTTGGTTTTGTCTACTTGCTGCAAGCGGCGAATTTCTTCCAGAATACCCATAATTGAGGTGCTATGGCCGATAAAAGCGGTAATTCCCCAACATTTTGCCTCCTGCTCGGAAAGGGCTGACAGGCGAGCATCGGCTGTTTCCAACGCAGCTTCAGCTTGCTGTCGGCGTGCGATTTCCGCTTCTAGATTTTTGTTCAGACGTTGTAAGTCAGCATTTTGCTGAGCGAGTTGCTGCTGCTGGCAACGGATAGTGAGATGGGCTTGAATTCGCGCCAATACCTCTTTTTTTTGCAACGGTTTGGTGATGTAATCTACGCCTCCCACCTTAAAACCGGTCACTTTGTTCACCGTTTCCGTCAACGCACTCATAAAAATCACCGGTATATCACGAGTTTGTTTTTCCTGTTTGAGGCGGCGGCAAGTTTCAAAACCGTCTATGCCCGGCATCAGTACATCCCACAAAATTAAATCCGGTTGTAATTCTTTGGTTAAGGCCAATGCTTCCTCGCCTTCTAGGGCGACGGACAGGCTTATACCCGCATTTTCCAGATAGCTAACCACCACATCTAGGTTTTCCGGCTTATCATCTACTACCAGCAGCAAAGGGGGGCGTTCCGCAGTGGGTTTAGTCATGTTTTTTGACCTTGGTTTGACAATGTCAGATTACTCATACCTTATGTTCTGGCTACTTATGTTAGCCCACGCCATGACTTGAATGTGACATTGTCGAGTTAAGCATTCTATAAGCATTCTATAAGCGCTCTATAAGCATTCCCAGCAATTTGGTGCATGTTATGAGTTATTTACAAGCCGTTATAAGTATTCTATAAGCATTCTATAAGCGTTCTATAAACAAACCCGTCAGTACCCGGTTTGTGTAATCTATTGATTTTAATGAATATAAAAAACTGGCATTAATATTGCAGTTAATCTTGGTAGACAAAGATTAATACAGTTCAAGTAGTGATATTGGAGTTCAAAGCGAAAAAAAAACTATTTAAAGGAGTTTATTTATCATGAACAAGTACACCAACACACACTCACCGATTGGCAAAAATGCCAAATCAATCCAGAAGTTTAGCAAGAAGATGGGGATTGCCGCTTTCAGTGCCGCAATGCTGGCTTTGAGCCAATCCGCTGTCGCGGAAAATGATGATGATCTGCCCGCCCTGTTGGTCATTGGTGCCTCGGGTGTCAGTGGTAATACCCCGATTAATGACAATATGGATTCTGTATTGGGCGGTGTTGCCGTCAATTATGGCAGTTTTCTTGCGTTAGGAGATGCGCTTATCCGAATACGCCAACTGCCGGGTTTTGTGATTAACGAAGGACAGGCCGGTGCTGGCACTTTCGATCGGTTAGGCTGTAACCCGGGCCCTGAGTGTGGCCCTGGTTGGTGGACGAGCTTCGACAAACAATTTGACCGGGCATTGGCAAGGGTGACCATGTACGATCCGGAAAATCCAGCGAATATACTCGGTTATAACGCTGAATACGTGGTAATCGGGATTCCCAACGACTGTTTGCATTCTGATGCCTTTGGTATCCCACAGAGCGAAACACAGCCCTGCACTTTAGAGGAGTTCAATGCCGTTATCGACCGACTGATTGCTGTTGGTCAACGTGCCTTGGATTTAGGAATCACACCTATCTACAATATCTATCCTGAGTGTTCCCAGGAGACTCAGGATAATGCCATAAAAAATTGGGGGTTGTCATGGTGGATAGATGTAGAGGAATGTGAAGGATTGAGGTATTTACATCGCACACGCATCGCAGCAGAGTTGCCAGATGCGTTGGTAGAAGATGTATGGCGCGGTTTTACCACGAGTGCTGATGGTATGCACGCCGATAGGAAAACTTCTATGAGGGCTGCTCGTCGTATTGCCAGAGCAATCAAGAAACATCGCAGGGGTAATTAAAAGTGATGGAAAAACTGTCGGCAGCCTTCAAAAGTAGTTGACAGTAATATACTTACTAGAAAGTCTTTGGGTAATGGGTAATGGCTATCACTTCAAACCTATTACCCATTATCTATTACCCATCTCTGCGGTTTAGCACATTTTCTGAACAACTATAACCCGTCCCCTTGTCCTGCCTTTTCACTTCATCTTTGGCAAATATTCTCGATCAAACCTATCTATTTCCAAGCTTGGTTATCTTTGATTGCCATTCAGCCAGCAATAACTACAAGGATTGCTTATAAAAAAGGATTGGATTGTACCGTCATCAAAAGTAGTTCTGGATGAACGAAACATATGGAACAAACGGTTAACGAAATTCTTGTCGTTATTATCGGTTTATAAGCTGTTGTCTGAATCAGAATTTTCAGAATTTTAGGATTTTCAGAATAAAACCTTTGGGCTACTGGGGCGATATCGGTGACATCAATAAATAGTTATACTGTTAAATCAATCATTCCCCAATGAACCCACCTTTTTCTCCCGCACTCTCCATTTAGATTTTAAACTATCATTCTGAAAATCATTCTGAAAATCCTTAAATCCGGAAAATCCTGATTCAGACAATTAATTTAATAATCACGGTGTGTGCATTGAATTGAAGCCGTGCCGTCATTCTGAAAATCCTTAAATCCTGAAAATCCTGATTCAGACAATTTTCACAGTGTGTGCATTGAATTGAAGCCGTGCCATCAAAAATCCTTAAATCCTGAAAATCCTGATTCAGACAATTTAAAATTTAATAATAACTGTGTGTGCATTGAATTAATGAGCACTTGTTTGCTTTTAAACGCACCTTTTTTATTGGGATATTCCCATTCATCACAAATCTTCCAAAAAATCCGATTTCTGGCGTTGGTGAAAATCCGATTTGGTTGAGAAATCCGATTTTTCCCCAAAATCGGATTTCTGGGCACTGGGATCATTGAATGGGATTGATTCAAATCAAGAAATGACATAAGGGCAACCATAAAGGATTGCCCCTACATAAGACCGGTTTGTAGGGGCAATCCCTTGTGGTTGCCCTTAAAATTGAAGCTTTCCCACTCAACGACCCCAGTGCCGGTTTCTGGCGTTGGTGGAAATCCGTTTATTTGAGAAATCCGATTTTTCCCCAAAATCGGATTTCTGGTGTTGGTGAAATATGGGAATTGCAAATTGCTTGTGGTGAAATTTTCAGTGATGCGTTAGACTCATATTGTTGCTTTAGTTTCTGTGTTAAAACGGATACTATCCCATCGAGGTATAGCATATTAGTGATGGGTTTCAATTCAAAATGTTAAAACGGATACTATCCCTAAGAAGGGATAGCATCCGTAAAATGGGTTAGGCTAAAGTTTGTTGTGCACAAAAAACTTTAGCTTGGAAACCAATTACCAATTAGCAAAAAGGAATAACTATCTATGATTGAACGCTATGGTCAATGGCTCATCCGTTGGCGTTATTTTATTGTTATTGCAACAGTGGGGTTGGTTGTACTCACCACCCTTGGCTTTCCGTTGCGATTTGATACTGACTACCGGGTATTTTTTAGCAAAGAAAATCCTCAACTTGTCGCTTTTGAGGATTTACAAAATACCTATACCAAAAACGACAATGTGATGTTTGTCTTAGCCCCTAAAGATGGGCAGGTATTTACCAATAACATGCTAGATGCGGTGGAATGGCTGACTAATGAGGCATGGCAAATTCCGTACTCTATCCGCGTGGATTCCATCACTAATTTCCAATATACCTATGCGGAAGAAGACGATCTCACGGTTGAAGACTTAATCACCGATGCGATGACGCTTTCCCAACCGGACATGGCGCGAGCCAAAGAAATCGCCCTTAGCGAGCCGCAGTTGCTTAACAAGCTGATTTCACCAACCGCACATGTCACTGGTGTCAATGTCATTATCCAATTGCCGGGTGAACACATCGACACGGAAGTGCCAGAAGTCGTTGTTTTTGTTCGCGATCTCGCAGATAAAGTCCGCGCCCGTTATCCTCATCTTGAGGTGTACCTGACGGGTATCGT
>QNER01000373.1 GCA_003646175.1 Candidatus Parabeggiatoa sp. nov. 1 | reverse complement strand
GAAAAATCGGATTGGGAGCCGCAACTCGTGTCAAAGAAATCCGATTTGGGGGAAAAATCGGATTGGGAGCCGCAACTCGTGTCAAAGAAATCCGATTTGGGGGAAAAATCGGATTGGGAGCCGTAACTCGTGTCAAAGAAATCCGATTTGGGGGAAAAATCGGATTGGGAGCCGTGTTCAACTTTCACTGTGATCTAGGCACAATATACTTATACACTTCATTTTTCACCCGGTTATCCTGGTTCTGTTTCAGCAGATCCCGCAGACGGGCTTCATTCTCCGGATAAGTTTCCAGCGTTTTGCCCAACACTTCTACCAGCGGTATCTGTTCCTTGGGCGCATTGGTAGTCAGCACCGTTTTACCGGCTCAAGCGACGCCGGCCGCGGAAGGTATCATTTGGGACCTGGTTTTGGCCGCCGCGGCCCTGACTTTCGGAGATTCCTCGCTTTCGTAATGCGTAGTGAGCATTTCCACCGCACGCGAATCTTCCATATGGCGTAGAGAACCATAAGCGGCGGCGCGGACTTTTTCGTCCGGCACGGTGAAATACGGCGTGACGGCATCAAGTAGATCCTCGCCGCCGTAGTTGCTGATGGCCCCCAGCGTGACAACCTGATCGCGCGGTTTTGCTGCCTTTTGCAGATTATCGGTGAGCATTTTACCGATTTCCGGTTTCACGGCACTGGGGTCGTTGAGTGGGAACGCTTCAATTTCAAGGGCTTGCGCGGGGTATTGCCCCTACGTTTAACCAGATTTGTAGGGGCAATCCTTTATGGTTGCCCTTATGTAATTTCTCGATTTGAACCAATCCCATTCAATGACCCCAGTGCCGGGAGTTAGGGAGGATTTTTAATACACTACCTTCAAAAAACGACAACACACCCACGCACCATTTTCATAAACCAGATTCCCCCTGCGCTCAATGTATTAATTGCCACATGCCAACTCAAACCTATATGGTGAATGATCCGCGCCATGATCATAGCTTTCCCATCCCACGTCCCCATCTCTCCGTCACATTAGGGACACCAAACGCTTGTAATCAATGTCATAACGATAAATCAGCCGCATGGGCAGTGGAAACAATGACTCAATGGTATGGCAACCAATCGCTACAAACTCCACACTTCGCTGAAATTATCGCAGCCGGGCGTACTGGTAGTGCCAAAGCCGAAACTCAACTGATTAAATTGGCTAAAGACACCCAGCAACCGGCAATCATCCGAGCAACGGTATTAGACTTATTGCAACAATACCGTTCTAAAGAAACGACCCAAACGATGATTACTGCGCTCACTGATAAAGCAGCACTAGTACGCGCAATCGCTGTGCAAGGATTAGAAAACTTGCCTCCCCAATCAAAGTTCAATACTTTGATCCCGTTACTCAACGATCCCATCCGGGCAGTGCGTATAGAAGCGGCGATAATACTCGCTACCGTGCCACCGACTCAATTTAACCAATCCCAACGTCTGGTATTTGAAACCGTCTTAAAGGAATACCAACAAGCTCAGAAAGCGCAACCAGATCATCCGCAAGGGCATTTTAATTTGGGCAGACTCAGCCGAACAAGCCTATAAAACGGCTATCAAAAGAGATCGCCATTTTTTCCCGGCCCACAACAATCTCGCTAACCTTTATTACCAAATGGGGCGCAAAAACGAGGCTGAAAAAATCCTCCGTCAAGCCATTCAGTTTACGAAAGAGCCAGGCGTATTATATTACTCATTAGGACTCTTATTGGCAGAACAACAACGTCTTCAAGAGGCCGTTGTTCACCTCGCAAAAGCTGCCGCGTTAATGCCCAACCACTCGCGAGTCCATTACAACCACGGTTTACTCTTGCAACATCTTGGTAAAACTTCCCAAGCTAAAACCGCTTTTCTCAAAGCTTATCAACTAAATACCAATGATCAGAGTACACTTCGTGCTTTGACTATTCTCCACATTCAACAACATCAATGGGAGAAGGCTTATCCCTACGCCAAACAACTCAATCGACTCTATCCATACAGCCCGGAAATATATCGGATGCTCAAGTACATCCAAAATCAGAGAATACCACACGATTCTAAACATTAAGCTTCATTATTTTTTAAATCCTTGCTAGTCCGTGGCATTTATCGTAGGGGCGAACCTGCGTGTTCGCCCGGCTTAACTTAATGGCACTTAGGCAATCATGGAGTTCGGCTACGGTTTATTTCCCTTCTTGAGAGGGGCAAGGGGGTGTGTTAATGCCCCGGCACAATATATTTGTAGATATTTTTCTTGACTTTATTATCTAAGTCTTTGTTCAATAAAGCCCGCAAAGTTCCTTCGTTATCAGGGTAATCTTTAAGCGTTTTTCCCAGTATTTCAACCAAAGGGATTTGGGTAGTCCTTTCATTAGGGTGATATTTTTTAATTCCCCAGGTGGAACAAAGGCTATTTACATTTTCAGGCAAAAGTTTTTCTAGAAAAACATTTGCCTGAAAGGCTAAAGTTTCGCTCAAAGTACTTTAGCCTGAAAACCCCTTCGGGGTTGTTGGCGGTGTTGGGCAAAAGCCTTAGTTTGATACCCTTTAACCCCTAACCGTCAATTTGGTTTTGTCGGGTGGTGTCCAAACGGGCGCATTTCTCCCAACAACCCGTAAGTATGTTGAATGCGAATAGCCCCAGGTGAAACCTGGGGGGAATCTCACCCACATTTCAGGACTACCCCAGAAAAAACGACTCTGTCACATCATTAAAAGTCAGCGTTGCCGTACCCAGGATATCCACTGTGGCAATTGCTTGAGTTAGTACATCATACGTCACGTCTACCGAGCTTTGCACAGGCAAACTCGCGGGCGTTTCCGACAACGCATACACCGTCAAGGTGTATTCATGCGTTCCCGCACTGGGTGAGCAAGGCGAAGTGTAGGAGATCGCCACCCCGTCCTTGTTTGCACCCATATACCATGGGCCATCATCTGCTGCACCGTGTGCGATTTCCGTAACCGCCGGGTCTATATTCCACAACAGTAGATAAGAATTGGGGCTACTGGTGTCATTGGAATTGGGATAATGGTGCATGGTCACCGCCAGTGAACCTGTTTCGGTGGGCACGTTTGACCAAGCCAGTGGAATGGAGTCTTCTGCGTTGTTGACTTTCTGTTCACATTTGTATTCGCTCAACAGTTCGCAATTTTCAATCGCCGAACTTGTAAGGGTGAATGTTGAAGAATCTGAACTTGTCGGTGTTTCTGAATACCCCACAATAACAAAAAGCCCTTCGTTGTTGAGTTGTAGTTGGCCGTCGTAAATTCGCGCCGCGCCTATTTTTATCGACGGAATTGTCAGAATTTTGGTGGTGACATCATATTCGGCTTCATCCACCGCCAAAGCACTTGCAGACAAGGCGGCAGTGCATAACATCAATATAACTTTTTTCATTTTTAATCTCCGAAGAATGTGAATTTGAATTATTAGGAAGCACTGGGAGCATTGAATGGGAAAGCTATAAAATCGTGCTTTTTAACGGTTTTACTTAATCCCATTTAACGACCCCAGTGCCCTCTCTTGGTGTGTCTGCTAAAATGTGACTCAAAATCCGTCTTGTTCAGCCAAAGGCAGATATTCCTCTAGGGGCCCAAATTGAATGATTTCCTCTCCCCACAGGGCCGGGTTATAGCCGTAGAAGTGGTTGTCACTTGAGTTGTAGCCCGTGTAGGTGCCATTGCTCGGATAATAGCGTACTACTTCATAAGGCGCGATTTGCATAGCTTGCTTGTCTTGCGGGGGAAAGAGTGCCGGGAAAACCGATTCGGCCCAGTTCATCACCCGCTGCCAGTCGAGAATAGAAGTCTCGGATGAAGAACCACTGCTATCCTCGGCAGGAGGCGTAGTATCATCATCCGCATGCACTTCCACCGCGCCGATATCGCAGTTTGCCCCGTAGGTGCGTATCTGACCACGTTGATCGTAGTCGGTAGCACAGGTGTTCGCGGCATCCAATGCTAAGCTGTTGGCATAAGGTAAATGATTCAGCGTGGTTCCTTCATTGTTAGCCAATGCTTGCAAAGCGATTTCACTGCTGAGGTCTTTGCTCAATAAATCAAAGTCAGCAGCAACCCACTCACTGGTGTCACTGAGATTATGCCCCAGCGAGGTTAATACGCCACTGCCTTGGTTCCAATTGCCCGCATTAGAATATGCGCCGCTGCTGGTGTTGCCAGCCAAGAGGCTATTTTGGATTTCTGCGTTGCTCTTGTATAGCATCAGGCCACCTGGATACTCGCTTATTAAGGATTCGTTGCCGTACAGGGTCACGTTGGTGAGGCTGATAGTGCCCACTTGGTTGGTGGTGTCCATGATGCCACCGCCCGCTAGGGCGTTATTGCTACTGATGGTGGTATTTTGAATGGTGGCGGTTTCGGTGATGATAGCACCTCCAAACTGGCCACTTTCGTTGTTCACCACTGTACTATTGAGTAGGCTCAATGTGCAATACGCTGTGCAGTTAATGCCACCGCCGCCGTTGCCGGACTCGGTGGTGGCTTTGTTGTCGGCAATGCGACTCCAGGCGATTTCTAGTATGCCGTTGTTGACGTAAATGCCGCCGCCACGTTGGGCACTGTTGTTGGCAATGTTCACCTGATCCAGACTCAGGGTAGCGTCGCTGCTATCGAAAGCAATCCCGCCACCGTAGCCTTCAGTGGTTTTACCATAGCGCAGGGTCAGTGCTTGCAAGCTCAGGTTCACATTGCTGGTATCATCGGGTACGTGCAATACTCGATCAATCCCGCTGCCAGCACTGTCTCCCGCTTGGATAACGGTTTTTTCCAGGCTTGCGCCGCGAAGCGTCACACTGCGGGTAATGTCTAGGTCGCCAGTGAGATTGGCATCTTCATCCGCACCGCTTAAGCTCAGCGTATAGGTACCGGAAGGCAGGGTTATTTCTGTGGTTACCGGACAGTCGGTATGGACCTGCGAGTTGGCGTTGGCATTGGCAATAGCCTCGCGTAGGGTACATTTGCCGTCCGCTTCTAGGCTGTCACCAAAATCATTGACCGTACCCGCAGCTTCCACGGCCGCGGCGAGGCTGATGCTGACTGTGCTTTCGTCGCCATCGTTGGTATTTAAGGTCAGCGTGCCGCTGAGGTCGTTGCTGTCAGTGCCGGTGGCCGTTACGGTAAAAGTCGCGCTTTCGCCGCCACCCAAACCGGTATTGCTCAAGTCATTCGTCAACGCAAAACCGTCACCGCTGAGGCTTAGGTCGCTGAGGCTTAGGGTGCTGCTGCCGCGATTGTCAATGGTAAAGCTTTTTTCTACGCTGCTCCCCTGTGCTATCGAACCAAAGGAAAAGGTCGTGCCGTTAGCAATCAAGATATTGTTTTGACGCAAATCAAACTCAGCGTCGCTGAGTGTGGTATTACCAGTGATCACTAAAGAAAAGGCTTGGTAATCATCGCTGAGGCTGTTTTTGTGGCTGATTTGCACGGTATACGCACGATTGCCAGTGGTGGGACTGCTGATGCGCACCTGTTCAATATTGTCCACGTTGTTGTCACCGGTCGTGGCGGATGACGCCGGCTGATTTTTATCCAACACCCAGGGCCGGTGCTCGGTGCCATCACTGGCGATTACGCGCAAATCCAGGTCGTTTACCAATACGCTGTCGGCCGGATCGAGACTTAACGCCGGCGAACTGCCGGGCGGGTCGTTCCATACCAAGGTGATGCGCAGTTCTTCAGTACCGGCGGGCATGTTTAAGTCAATGGTTTCGGTGTGGTCTTGGCCCAAGCTTAATTCGTACCCGTGCAAGAATTGGGTACCTTGGGCCGTGGCTTGAGCACTGATAATTTCGGTCATACCGGCATTGTTGAGATAGCCCCAACCGGTTTGATAATCCGGGCCTGGGTTGCCAAAATCCGTTGCTGTGTGTAGAGCCAGTGCTTTGAGGGTTGCAGCACGTATCGCATTATCGTTGTTTAGATTACGATAATACTGCTGTACCAAGCTTAACGAAGCGGTGACCGCTGGACTGGCCATGGAAGTGCCGTCCTTTACAGCGTATTGGCTGCTACCAAAACTGCTGGCGGAATATACCCCCACCCCGAAAGCCACTAAATCGGGTTTGACGCGCCCGTCATCGGTAGGCCCCCAGGCATTGAATTCGCTCACATTCCGAGTATCGTCTACGGCACCCACGGTGAGGATGTTTTTCGCCGTGCTGCCCGGCATCAAGGTGTCGTACCCGCCGTTATTGGTACCGTCACCGCCGGGCTGGTCATTGCCAGTGTAGGGTGTGAAATTGTCGCAGGAATAATCGAAATCGACGTCCACCCGGGAACTGGGGGCGGGATTATTGCTGCGATCATTGCCGGCGGCTTTGACGATGAGATAATACGGTGCGTTGTATGCGATTTGATCCAGCTGTAAAAACCGAATTTGTAATCCTCGCTGGCACTGACATTGGGATTGCCGTACCAGCACCATTGATTTTTGCCCTCGGTATCGGTGCCTACATGGACCCAGCCCGACATTACGCCATAGGAATGGTTGGAAATGCTCAACCCATCCGCGGCCGCGGCCGCCATTTCACTGTTGGCATTCTCCCAGTCATAAGCTTGCAGACAGGCTTCATAGGCAATGCCCTGAGCCATGACATCGGTCCCGGCCGCGATAATGGTACCGGCCACATGGGTGGCGTGATCACTCGTGCTGCTCGGTGCATCGCCTTGCGTTACCCGTGCGCTGAATTCTTGGTGCGAGGCTAGCACAGCACCCACGTCCCAAACGCCCGGACAAGCAGTGAAGCTGCCGGTCAATCCCAACTGCCACAGTGCCTCACCATCCGCGGCAACGGCTTGCGGGATTATGGCGGTGGTGCCGGAAACGGGCGCATCGGTGCCGTAAAAAATCGGTTCGTTGTTCATTACCCGCACCATAACCTGCTTACCACGCGGCAAAACCCGGTGCGTTGGTACCTCGAAACTGGTCGTGAACTTTTCGATGTTGGCTTGCTCGGCCTGCCAATTCAGATGAAACAAATCCGCCCGTTCACGCAATTCGTCGTTATGGGTAAAAGTGCCCGGCAGCCGAGGCGGCGGTGGTGGCAAAGCGTCTGACCGGACGGCATCCGCTGGTGGCGGCGGAGGGGGCAGTTTCTCCTTTGACGGGGACGATGGGGGCGGTGGCAATGAAGCGTCCTTCTCTTTTGGCGGTGGCAAGAAAGTCGGCGGCCGGGTGCCACTGTCCGGGGGCAGTTGAGTGTCACTGTCCGGGGGCGGTTGAGTGTCACTGTCCGGCGGTGGTTGAGTGTCACTGTCCGGGGGCGGTTGAGTGTCACTGTCCGGGGGCGGTTGAGTGTCACTGTCCGGCGGTGGTTGAGTGTCACTGTCCGGCGGTGGT
>QNER01000372.1 GCA_003646175.1 Candidatus Parabeggiatoa sp. nov. 1 | reverse complement strand
AGGTTGCCTTGCGCTAATCCCTGAGAAACTTGAACAATGTCATCAATCACCGTTTTAAAAGAATCAGCGACGGCGTAAAATACCCGCCCAATATCACCAATTTCATCTTTATCCAATTGTTCTCGATTAGTCACGGTTGACGTGATTTCACCAGCAACCATCTGATCCGCGATAATATTAATAATTCGGACTGACTTGATAATGCTGATGGCGATAAATAATCCGAGCAAACCAGTTAATATTATGACTATTAATAGGGCGATAACGCTGGTAGCAATGACGCTGGTGCGAGTGGCTTGGGCACTTTCGTACATGCCATTGGCTTTATTCGCAGCATAGTCGGTTAACGCTTTCATCTTGCTATTGAGCAAAGCGACATGTTTGGCACCTTTACCTTTGGTAATGGCAGAGGCTTCATCCCTTTGCCCCTTTTTCATCAACATAATCACCTCGTCACGAATCGGGGCCCAATCCCGAAAAATGTGGATAGTTTCTATGATTAAGGCCGCCCCTTCTTTACCAAGTATCCACTTTTGCATAATGGCAAATTGCTCAAAGACTTCTTGCTCGTATTGCTGTACCGCGGTATGCGCTATTTCCATTTCTTCCACATTAGCCGCGAGCGCCACATCCTTCATACCGCGGTGCATTTTGATAATCCCACCATCGGCTGTGAGTACCGCCCGAGTGACTTGTAAAGGGTGGTTATAGATTTTTGTCGTCAATCCTGCCAACACATCCATTTGGATCAGGCCATAAATATTGACGGCACTCGTCAACAGGAGAATTAACCCAAAAGCTAATAAGAGTTTGGCACGGATTTTGAGTTTCATGTTTTGGCTCCGAGTCTGTTATCAATAACACTGTCTGAATCAGAATTTTCAGAATTGAAGAATTTTCAAAATATCGTAAAAATCGGCTTTCAACTTTCAACGGATGCTATCCATTTTTGGGAATATCTGGAGTCCAAACTTTAGTTTGGGCAACCCAAGTTAAAATATTAGTATCAGTAGGCATGATTTCAACCATATAATTATACTGTCAAATTGATTGTCCTTATTCTGTTAATTAATTCTTAAATGTCTTTCAATTCTGATTCAGACAAATATGGGAATTGGGAATTAGGAGTTAGGAATTGGATATTTTTTTGGTAGTCCTAAACATGTAGTGATTTTACGGATGCTATCCCTTTTAGGGATAGTATCCGTTTGTGGCGAATTAACAGAATGAATACTTGAGAGAACATTCTGGCATTAGCATTTTATTTTTCCACCACTGAGCAATAACGACAAGGATTATTTATAAGAAAGGATGACAAAATAATACCAAGTCCGCTCTCCAGCACTAGCCATTCGAGTCAGATCATCAAAACTCTGTCGCTGTTGATCTGCGATCTGGTACGGCTGATAGCGTTATTCTTGTTTTTCGACAAGTGCATTGTCATTTTGGTTCATCAAGAGCTCAAGAATCCCCAAACAGAGCCAGTGATGATGATGGAATAACTTAGAATAAAAAAAAATTGCGCTTTGACAGTCAATGACAACTTTTCTATAATAATTATTTTTATTCACGCTGTCCAAACTAAAGTTTGGACTCCTAAGTTTGGACTCCTAAGTTTGGACTCTTTTTAAGGATACATACCATGTTTATATTTTCAAAGCCGCGTCCACGACTCGCGTTTTACAGGCATCTGGTTCGGTGGCTCGCGTTGTTTGGGTTATTAAACTGGGGGGGTAATGTTTTAGCATACCCCCCAAATTACTGGCCCGTGCCTTACTATAACACTGAATTCGGTAATATCGTGCTGCGGGCATCAATCAATTGGTTTGAAGGTGTCGATAGTCGTATGCTTAGTATCTCGTATGGATGTGCTCGCTTGCGCCATGACTGTTTCGAGGGAACGGTCCAAGTCTACCGCTCAAAACAATCATCAGACTTCTATATTGACAGTAGCGGTTTTGCTCGCTTCGCCATAGCTCAAGACTCAAACAACATCGACGAACTGTCTTTTGACAACCAGAAATTGAAAACCAAACTCCCACTAACCATCATCATTCCGGTTGGGGAGCACTTTGTCAACGCGACATTCCTGAGTGTGAGTTCGGGCTATGACGTTGCGATGCTGAGATCGGACATTACGTCGCTCTATCTTTGTGATCCAACCAAACCCGTCACCACTGTGGGGGGATGTACACGCGATGTTCGTTCGCCACCTGAGATACGCGGGGGGCGTTATCATTCTGTCATGGCTGACAAAGTGACAACCATCACACTTTACGGGGAGGATGACGATGCCACTGATACCCTGACATGGCGTATTAAATCAAATGCGTCACACGGGCAGGCTACAGTGAGTGAGACACCTACCGGCAAACAGCAAACCATAACTTATATTCCCAATTCTGACTATTCGAGTTGGGATAAATTTGTGGTGGAATTAAGCGATGGCACGTACTCTGACGCAACCACAGTGACTGTCCGCGGGTTTTTGAAAGAGCATGCCCCAACCAAGGTGCCCGATTAATGGAATCCTCTCTATCGACTCGCAATAAGGCACGAAAACTTATGCTGGGGGGGATAGTCTCGTCAATGCCATTAAGTTTTCGAGGTTCAGGTTTTTGCGCGCAAAAACCTGAACCTCGAAAGGGCAACCATAAAGGATTGCCCCTACATAAATGACGGTTAGTAGGGGCAATCCCTTGTGGTTGCCCTCACGAAAAAGCTTAACTTAATGGCAGTGGGATAGTCTCGTAGGGTGGGTAAGCGGGCAGAACGATCTCAAACATTATTCAGAATCCGCCCGCCCGCTTGCCCACCATCCATCTCCATGAAAATAGGCCATACGTTTAAACCCTAAATCAGCTTAAAATCAACAGCTTACCCTAAAGGGCACGACGAAAACTTATGCAGGGGGGTTAGTCTGCTTTAGCATTTTTCGCTTTTAACCTAGTGCAGGTTCGCTCCAATCCCAGGGCCACCTTTTCTAGCCCCGTTGGGGCTAGGAAGGTGTCAACTTTCGCGGCGAACTGATAAGTACCGAAGCACAAGTTTTCAGGTATTTTGTGCCCACCAAAGTCCTTTTTTTGCCCACCGAGATGGTGGGCAACAAAAAGACGTTACCCACCCTACAAAAATTCATAATATACGAAAATTTATGCTTCAGTACTTAACTAATTCACGCATTGGCTGCATTTCGCCGGCAGTCGCACAATAAAAGTAGAACCTTTTCCTAATTCACTTTCGATGGAAATAGAGCCTCCCATCATTTCCGTAAATTGCTTAGTAATCGCTAAACCAAGCCCAGCACCACCGTATTTGCGCGTTGAGGACGAGTCTACTTGAGTAAAAAGTTGAAATAAATTATTAATTTGCTCAGGAGGCATACCAATACCCATATCAGTCACACGAAAATGAAAGCACTGCTTATCACTGTCGCTTGTGCGCGTGACTTCTAACGTAATCGTGCCTTTTTCAGTGAATTTGGCCGCATTACTCAGTAGATTCAGTAAAATCTGGCGGAGTTTGGTCACATCGGCATATATTTCTCCAAGCGCATCTTCTAAATGAACTTGAAGCGTATTCGCTTGTTTTTCCATCAGCGGCTGTACCGAACGGGTTATTTGGTCAATAACGGTCGATAACTCAAAGTGTTCACTGTCAATGCTCAGTTGTCCCGATTCAATTTTAGTGATGTCTAACACATCGTTGATCAAACCTGACAACTGTTTGGCGGCCAACAAAATTTTGTCCAAATCAGGGGTAAGGTCATCGCAGCCTAAGTCGGTGGCTTCTTCTTCAAGCATTTCACTATAGCCAATGATCACATTGAGCGGCGTTCGCAATTCATGGCTCATGTTGGCAAGAAACCGGCTTTGAGCCAAATTAGCGGCCTCCGCCTTTTCCAAAGCCCATTTCAATTCGTCTTCTATTCGCTGACGCTCAACAGCCTCCTGTTGAAACTGCTGGTTGCTTTTTAACAGATCGGCGGTGCGCTCTTGAACTTTCTGTTCCAATTCAAGCTCTATTCGGTTATGCTGACGTTCTTGTTGAATAAAACGCAAATACGTCTTGATTTTGCTGATTAATTGAGGCGTATCAATGGGTTTAGTGAGATAGTCAGCAGCACCGAGGGCATAACCTTTTTCCTTAAATTCTTCTGACTTAAAAGCTGCCGTCAAAAAAACAATGGGAATATGTCGCGTCCTTTTGCGCGATTGGATTATTTTGGCGGTTTCAAAACCATCCATGTCTGGCATTTGTACGTCAAGGATAATCAAATCCACTTTGTCTTTCATTAGAATATCTAAAGCGGCTATCCCTGAGTTTGCTTCAATCACCTCAACATTACCAATGTATTCATTAATAAGACTTTGCAAACTCATAAAATTCTGTTTATTGTCATCGACAATAAGGATATTCAGAGATTTGGTTGTTGACATTTTGTTTTGGTTTTTTCTGGTAATGGGCTCTACGCAAAAACTTTTGCGTATATTGGGTAATCGGTAATGGGTTTTTCGTTCCCACGCATTCCGTTTGCGGGAACAAAACGGATCCCGTTACGTCAAAACATAAGCAGGAGTCCAAGATTTATCTTGGACTCCGTAGCTCAGTTTTCATCCAATGTGATAGATATTATACCGATTTAATCTTAAATTATTGATTTTATTACATTTACAAAAATAGCCGTTTCAAGTAAATCAATGGGTTACGTTAAATCGGTATAAACTCTAATATATATTTTAATATATGTATGGGCTTTTATCCAAGTATCTTTCACACTCTGTTGAGTTTTACTTTTCTTAATTTATTTTTTATAATGAACTCCCTTTACAACATTTAGAAGGATTAGAACATGGAAACATTCACAGCCGTCGAAACCCGTCGCGCTATCAAACATTATGATCCTGAGCATCGGATGACAGAAGATGAAATCAACAAATTGATGTCATTAGCTATGCTCTCCCCGACCGCATTCAATATTCAACACTGGCGTTTTGTACTGGTACGGGATCCCGAACTGAGAAAGAAAGTCCGTGCCGTTGCTTGGGATCAAGCTCAGGTGACAGACGCTTCGTTACTGGTTGTTCTCTGCGCTGATCCCAAAGCATGGGAAAAGCAACCGGCCCGCTATTGGCGAAATTCCCCTAAAGAAGTACAGGATTTCATGTTGCCAGCCATCGATCAATACTATCGAGGGCGGGAACAGGTACAACGCGATGAAACCATGCGTTCCTGCGGTATTGCTGCTCAGACGTTAATGTTAGCGGCTAAGTCAATGGGTTATGATTCTTGCCCTATGGACGGTTTTGATTTTGACGCGGTGGGCAAATTGATCAACTTGCCAGAGGACCATGTTATTACTATGTTCGTTGCCATTGGCAAGGGGGTCAAGGACAGTTGGCCGCGGCCGGGTCAGTTATCTATGGAAGAAGTGGTAATCACGGATCGTTTTTAGTCGATTTTCAGAAAAATAACGTAACGAAACGGATGCTATCCCTTCTTAGGGATAGTATCCGTTAATTTCGAGAACATCTATAGATGCACAGAAAAATTCTATGCAAAACCTTCGAGGTTTGCCAAACCTCGAAGGTTTTTACCGGGGACAAAACTCTCAAAAAAGCTTTTGGTAAACCCGGCGGTGCTTTTATTTATCACCTTCCAAAGCGTCATAACCGTATTTTGGTTACCCGCCACATAAAACGCATAAAGCAATCCCATCACGCCTTCGCTACGTTTGGCATTAGCCAGCAACCCATATTTATTATCTGCACGAGAAAATAAAGCGTGTCTTCATCATACGGCAATAGAGCATCAAGAAAGTGATTGCCGCCACCCAGATCACCTAACTGTCCTTTGTTCTGTTGGAGCCGCAATGCCACTTCATTCCAAATAGCCTGTGTGAGTTCGGCCGCTCCCATCTGCGACTTAAGGAGCCTCATACCGCAGCCGCAGTCAGATCGCGCCAGGCTTCGCCAGTCAGGTTGACTGGTAAGAACAGCCGTACCGGTGGGTAGAGGAGATTTCCCGGGGCAAGCGTCTGGCAAGAAAATAACATGCTCGGCAATCAGCGTATGTGGGAGCCAAGAACGCAGTACGCCTTCTGGTTCAGATGATAGGTTTGTGATTATCATAGTATTGAACGATAACTACAGGGATTGCTTATAAGAAAGGATTGATAACTTGACAATGTCACATTATCATTCGTCTCAGGCGAACCTTGTACGAAAAAACGGCATACGTGATTTCTCATTCGTTTCAGGCGAACCTTGTACGAGATTTTAATTAATGTCCACTGTAAACCATAGATTCTGGTTCAATATCGCTTGGGTTAAGTGTTTGCGGTAACAGAATAAAGATATTCTTTTTATTACCCACTAAAGAGTTCGTTACTTCTATACCAATGACATTGGCATACAAAATACTTTGTTAGGTATGGTGTGTACATCAAAAATATTCATAATTTCTGTCATCGTTTCACATCTTCTATGGTTCATTTATCCGTGACGACGTGGGTGCAGGTGATATAGACTTTCATAAAAATAGGTTCAAAGAAATCCGATTTTGTTGAAAATCGGATTTCTAACAAGGAACCGTTTGATGTGATTTAGGGCTGTGTTGGAACGTCTATCAACGGTTCACCCATCAAAAAACTGTTGTAAATCCATACCATATAATTGAGCTTTGCTTGGCTCAGTTCTATCCCAACTTTCCAACGCTTTGTTGAGATAGACTTGGTAAAATCGGGTTAAGGCCTGTTTATCTGCCTCAGTCAGTTTTTCGACGCTTAACCGTCCACCAAAATGCGTATTGAACGTTGGTTTATAACCCAGTGGTGAATGTATTTGCTTAAGATAACCGTCAATGCGACGTTTGCCACTTTCAGTAGCTGCGGTGCTACCACAAACAACAAAGGAACCGAGTACTTTCCCCTGTAAAGCTTTGGATTCAGAGGATAAGAAGGCAACCAATTTTTCATGTATACCTCGCCATACCCCAGAGCCGACAACATAGTAGTCGTATTTGGTAGCAAGTGCCTGAAAATCAGTGACTTCTTCAATATTGAGAAGTTCTACGTCACGCTGTAGCCCGCTTTTTATCCATAAGACGGTATCTTTTGTAGCGCCATATCTAGTGGCATAAATGAGAGCCATTTTGGATGAATCCGCTTTCACAAGTTGTGAAATACCAAAGCCAAAATTAAGTGCGAGTACTGAAGTAAGGGAGTATCTTCCTGTCTTGTGGAAGAATTCCCGGCGATTTAGTTTTTGATCTGACATTTCAAATGTACCTCCAGCGGTGTGCAATATGGGTGATAAGTATAGATGTTCAGATAAATAACGTAACGGTATGCATCCCTTCGAGGTTGGCTCACCGTTATGGCTGGTGAAATTATTTTTCT
>QNER01000371.1 GCA_003646175.1 Candidatus Parabeggiatoa sp. nov. 1 | reverse complement strand
TCCAAGATAAATCTTGGACTCCTAAAATCAGTTTTTTTCGGAAAGAAGTTGTACTTCATCAATCCGTTGTACTTCGGAAAGAAGTTGTACTTCCAGTAGAGCCCACCTTGACTTTTAACCCCACCATCGCATTCGGTAATTGGGTGATAATGACTTGATCACCTTGTTGCAACTCTGGACTGCGGACTAAAATTCGTGATTCACCCGTCGGTAACGCTTGTTCGCCAACTCTTTCAATTGTCAGTCCTTTCATACGCCCATCAACCAGTTTATAAATGCGGTTTGTCCCATAAACGGTTTCATAAGGCAGCGCGACGACATCGGGTTGCTTGGATAACATTAAAGAAAGGGTCAGAAATTGCCCTAACCGTAGCAAGTGAGCACCTTTTTTCACGCGAAATAAACCATCAATGCCACCACTATCGGGATTAATTTGTCCAGACACTCTATCAAGTTGCAAATACACGGGTTTGTTATTGACTTGTGCATGTACCTTTAACTTATGTCTTGCCGCTAAAGCATCTAGCACCGTGCCTTGATAGCGGCTAGGAATTTGCGCCCGCACTTCTAAAGCGGCATTGTCATACATTGATAATAATGTATTTCCACTACCCACGCTATCCCCGACGGCAACAGCAACGTTGGCGATAACACCAGTAAAGGGTGCTTTTATTTTAGTGCGCGCCTTTTGTAAGCGAGCCAAATCGCGTTGTGCTAAAGCGCGTGTACGTTTCGCTTGTAATTGTGCCAAACGGGCTTTGTGGTTTTTTATCTCTAAACGCCGATTAGTAATAGCCAACATTTGTTGCTCCACCGCTTGTTGCGCTGTGTCTAAGTCAGCTTGTGAACTCACCCTTTGTCTTTTAAGCTTACGCAAACGCTCAAGTGCTCTTTGCGTTAATGAAAGCAACGTCTTTTCATGGACAAGGGCGGTGACATTATTGGCATGACGCTGTTTTTCAAGATCAATCTGTGCCTTAATGTCTGCAATATCAGCAGAATAAAGTTTCAGGTTCAGAACGCTATCGCTATCTTCTAAGCGGATCAATAGCTTGCCTTTTTTGACGTTGTCGCCTTCAAGCACAGCCACTTTTAGCACTTCAGCATTGGTGCCGAGTGGTAAAGTGGGTGTGCGTAGAGTTGCAGCGCGGGGTGACTCGACTTGTCCATATAAAGTAACCGTTGGCGATAAGGCGGTTGGGGTTACGGACATCACTGTGACAACCCATGCTGGTTCTTCAACCTTAATGGGTTCAGCTTTGGACTTGGTTTTGAACATGTACATAAAGCCTGCTATACCAACCGCCAAAATCAGTAACGGCAAAAAGAACTTAAGAAATGTTTTCATGGAATTGAAATATAGTTTTTCAAAAAAATAATGTAACGAAACGGATGCTATCCCTTCTTAGGGATAGTATCCGTTAATTTTGACTTGTGAAATTAATTATATGAACATCTATAGACTGAATTGATATTTGCAGTTTTTAGTTAGTAGGGTGGATTAGCTCATCCCCCCTACAATTTGACGTTTAACAATAAGCCATAACGGATAGCATCCCTGAGAAGGGATGCTATCCGTCAAGTTAAGCATAATTATAGCGCATCACCTATCATTACATTAAACTCTTGCGTAATAATTTATATTTATTATAATATGCGAATTTTTTCTAGCCCATCCAATAAGGTGAATTATTGATTTTATAAAAAAACCGGAAATAATATTATGACAACAGCAACAGAGGTATTAGGACAAACGGTGGCCGTCTTTTCTAAAAATTATCTGCCCATGAATCAGATAAACATCAAGCGAGCGATTATTCTTCTTGTCACGGGGAAAGCGGAGCCGCTGGATTTAGGCACTGATAGCAAAACCATACCAGTACATTCGCCGACTATGGTACTCCTTGTGCCCCAACAAATTCGCTTGAAGATTAATCACAAAGAGAAAGTGTGGTGCATACCGACGGTAAATCGGCGAGAAGTGCTACGACGCGACAAGCACACTTGCCAATATTGTGGCAGCCTCAAACAATTGACGCTTGATCACGTTATTCCCACTTCAAAAGGTGGAACACACACTTGGGATAACGTCGTGACGGCTTGTGAGACGTGTAATAATCGTAAAGGTGATCGCACAGCCCAACAAGCGGACATGACGCTACGCATCAAACCCAAAGCACCGGTGCATCCCATCGTGGCTTTTGCCGAGCAATTTTGGCGTGAACATAAAATACAGCGCGAGGCAACCATTAATTGATAAAAGTCACTGATGGTTATTGGCAAGGCAAGTTTTGCATTTCAAACATAAAAGTGTGGTATGCGAGATTTTTAGGCCTTAGAAAAACCCCGTTTTTTTTCAAAAACGGGGTTTTTTTATGTTTGGGCATATTATCAGGAGTACAAAGCCTCATTCGTTTCAGGCGAACCTTGTACGAATCAGGAGCACAAAGCCTCATTCGTTTCAGGCGAACCTTGTACGAATCAGGAGTACAAAGCCTCATTCGTTTCAGGCGAACCTTGTACGAAACAGGAGTACAAGGCGAACCTTGTACGAAATCGGGTGCGATTTTTTTGCGCGCAAAAATTTTTACGTCAAACATTGTCAAACTCTCGGCTTACCCTGCGTTTCTCATTGATTGATAATCCGATAAAAAGGCGAATTTAAATTCCTTTTTGTTGAGTACAACGGATACGCGAACCGAAGGTCAGCGAAGCTAAATAAACGGATTAGGCTTTTCTAAATTGATTATCTGTCATACCACATCGCACGGATAGATATATTGCTGTCACTTGGATAACTTCAAAATCGATATTTCGATAGCATCACAAGCTATCAGGGTGAACTTTGCCTTTATCCGTTTATTTCGCGTATCCGTTGTACTTCGCGTATCCGTTGTACACGCACACCATTTATCGGCTCAACAGCGGCACTACCGACGAGATTTAATAATAGCTAACCCTTTGATAATAAAACCTATCATAACGATAAAAAGCGGCAACCCAATACCCCCACCCAAAAGCCCCATCAGTGCGCCTTTCTGTTGAGTACAACGAATGACGGGGATAAACGAATGAGTACAACTAATGACAGGGATAAACGAATAAGATTTAACGATCCTTGAGAGATAAATTCGCTTTTTTATCGGATTATCAACCCCTGAGAAACGCACAATGTAAGAATGTTTTTAATTCGTTTATCCCCGTCATTCGCTGTACTACTATTGTCTGCAATTGTCGTGTTGCCTATTTTTTGCTTATTCCCAACACCTTTGCAACCGCAGCCGGCAGCGTGTCATCGTTGGTGGCTTGATACAAACGGGCAAAAGCAGGTAAATAAAATGTGTCAATGCTATAGGAATCGTTAAATTCAGCCCACAGACTTAAGGCCTTCAGAAAATACTCCTTGGCTTGCTGCCATTGTTCCTGTTCTTCTGCGACACCGCCGCAATCGTCGGTGATCGTGATTTGGCGATTATTATCATCGTAGCCATAGCAGGTATGACACACCGTTGCGGTTGCCGGTTGAGTGGCAAAGTCGGTAGGACACGCACCGGTCAGGCTTTGCACAACATCAGTGATATTGTTGTTCAGATCGTAGCCATAGCAGAACCGGGTGCCTCGATGGTCTTTTTCACTCACAAGACCGCCCGCAGCGTCATAGTCATAGAAACTGGATAGATATTGGTTTTCATTGATATAGCGGCGTACTTCGGTGGGCTGTCCATCAACATGGTAACAGGCGACCTCGGTTTTAACACCATCAGGGGTGCTAATCGTTTGCAATAACGCATTGGCATTGTCATTTATTTCAAAGCTACTTTTGCTCGTACCTTATCAAAATCCAACTTTTCCACATCATTCGCGGCCCGATTTTCGGTCCCCGGCGCACACTGTGGCTGACTACAATCCAAACCCTCATCGCCCAAACTTGCCATAATCCGTTTCAAACGTTCCTGCCGAAACTCCTCATCATTGGTATTTTTGTCAAAAAAGTGAATATTCAAGCGGTTACGGATAGTTTTATCAGGCGTTTCTTCTGGACTGATAATCGTGACTAACTCATCAGTGGCCAAATTTTGCAGCTTGACATGCAGCGTACCCCGATAATCTTCGCCCTCATAAGTGGCATCAACCACATCCCAGCCGGCATTTTCTAAAGCGGCTTCGATAGACTGAGCAATATTATTACGCAGTTGTGACGCAATCAACGCTTCTTTAGCCTGTTCCACCAAATCCTCGCTTTCCAGCCGGCGTTGCTCGGAATTGGCAATGCTTTGTTTTAAATCTTCCAAAGACAAATTCTCCGGGTTATCTAATTTTTGTTGTTCTTCAAGGACTTGTTTGCGTAAATTGGACAAGGCGCCGTGCGTCCAAAAATCGACTTCCGCCGCTACTTCTTCAGCCCCTTCTTCGCTGTCAAAGGTAAACTGCGCCGTTTGTTGCGTATCACACGCTGCCAACACTTCAGTCGCATTTTGCCGCGCAGCTGTCAAATAGGCATTCCATTCTAAAGTCAGGCGTTCTAATTCCAAGCGTAATTCTTGGGTATGCAAATAAGTGCGCTGCGTCGTGCTAATAGCCGCTTCATAATGCCCTTGGGCAATATTATTTTCGGCAATCTGTAACTCATTTCGCAATTTTGCCAACTCACCGGGTTTAAACTTTTGATGATTGTAGGATTCATCAATCGCATTTAACAAGGCTTGGGTATCTTGCAGCCATTGCTGAGCCTGCCCTTGAGCATGTTGCTCTTTGACAACAATATGTTCTTGAATCGTTTGGATTTGTCCTTGTAATTCACGCCGTTGCTCATCCAAAGCCTGCGCGAAATGTTCACCTTGTTGTTGAATGAGACTGATATATTCATTGCGCTGCTGGTTGATTTTTTTATCTAACGTTTTCAAACCCTTTTGAAAATCGTTAGCGAGGCTGCGTAAACGGGTTTGGTTTGCCTTTTCGATACGCTGCATTTCGCCGCTCATATTTGATAAAGCACTTTCAAAGCGATTATGGCGTTGCTGTATTTGCCCAATTTGGCTATCCATTTGTTTTGTTAAGCGACTGCTTGCTTGTTCAAGTCGGCTGTTGATACCGGCCTCAAGATTGTCCGCTCGCCGACATGAATTCATCATGCGATTGTATTCTGATTGCCGTAGATTGACGATAGCGTCTTTTTCACCACTCATAAGTTTGTCCTCTTTATCTAATAATAACTACAAGGATTATTTATAAGAAAGGATTAGATCAACAATGGTTTTGATATTTTCATCAAAAAACAGTTACTTGACGATGTCATATTAGCTAATTATTAATGTCAATTTTTCTCTCTTGAGTACAACGAATTACGTGGATAAACGAATTAAGACTCGGCCGCCTATTCGACGTGTTTCTCATTGAGCGATAATCCCATCAAAAAGCGAATTTGAATTTAATACTTTGTGGCCATTTCTCGAACAAAGCATCAAGGATCAAAATGCCTTATTCGTTTATCCACGTAATTCGTTGTACTTATTTAATCCTTTATTATATATAATCCTTGTAGTTATTAACGTTAACGAAACTGTTTTTGCCATTTCCTCAAAGTTTCTTCACCAGGTACACCCACCAACATGACATCCTCTTTGGTTAAGTGAATTTCTACCGGACGTTTGGGTTGTCCATAGTAATCATTCAAAACCGTCGCATAGCGTTTTGTCAACAGATGAGTCTGTTGATTAGAAGAGCCACGCAGACTCCCCCCATCATTTAAGGCCGCAACATAAGGCCCATCAATCAGTAAATCAATCTGTCGCAACAATACCGCCACTTCTGGCCGCGAAATGGCGAGAACTTGCAATTTCTTGAACGTATAACCCGAATAGACGATAACGCCTAAATCCTTGATTTGTCTGAGGTGGTAAATGAGTTTCGCTAAAGCGCCCGCTTGTGCAAAAGGTTCTCCGCCTGTCAGGGTTAAACCTTCAATCGAAGGTGTATCCTGAATCAGTTGAACTAATTCAGAAATCGGCATCAAGTGCCCACCTGTTTCAGGGAGGGCATTTGGTGTCATGCAACCCGGACAGCGGAACGGGCAACCTTGCACCCAAATCGCAAAACGCAAAAAAGGCCCTAATGTGCGTGTTTGAGGAATATAGGTGTATATATTAAATGTATCCAAAGCAATGACTCGTTAATTGGCAGCCGGTTTTTCACCTATTTATTTCAATAAGTTGCTGTAATTCTTTATCAAATTCTTGCAAAGACGCATCAATCTCTTTTGAAAGTCTAGCCATTGTATCAGTATGAGTCGTTATTTCAGAAGTCTTGTCTTCTATGTGCTGCATAGCTTCACCAATACGCGCATTTTCGGCAAAATGATTTTGGAAGATTTCTTGATTGGCTTTGATTAACGCCACAATATTGGGGATCGCTTTAATGATGGCGGTAATCGCTTCTTGCTGGAATGGCTCAGAGTCTTCAGCCAATTGTTTCAGTTGCGCCTCGTGTTGTCTTAACGTCTCTAGTTGTTCTTTCAGTTCAGAAAGATTCTGTTCGATTTGTTCTACTTGAGGTTTGATTCGGCTTAGCTGCTTGACTTCTTTATCTAGGGTAGTTTGTTCTGCTTTTAAACGCGCTTGTTCTTCAGATAACGCTTTCTGTTGTTCACGGATACGAGTCACTTTGGCGCAAGTATCTGACAAAGTTTGTTGCAAGGTTTGTAATTGTTGTTCAAAAGGTTGCCCTTGATATTCTGGATCGATATGAGGCAACGCGTTTTGAAAAAAACGCTCCGTTTGTTCGGCTGTGCCTTGATATTCAAGCAGTAAATCCGTGGTGTCGTCATAGTTCAATTGCGCGATCTCATCAGAACTCATGCTGGTACGTTCTAACAGGAGCCGTGCCATTTCGACTAATTGACGACGTTGTTCTTTGGCATCAGTTTGAGCTTGTATGGCTTGCCAGAGATCATTTTCTTGGGAAAAGTGGTGGGGCATGTTTGTCACCGCAAAGGAAATAAAGCCGTAGTACAGCGGATTGACGGATTTTTCGGATTGTGATTGACAGCGAATTGACTCTATTTTGGGATGGTATGTAGTACAGCGGATTGACGGATTTTATAGATTAACCTTATTATAGTATTTGAAAAAATTTTTGACTCGAAACCTCCGAGGTTTGCCAAACCTCGGAGGTTTTTGACCAAAAAAATTATCTGGAATGCTCAATCCGCTGTACTGATTATCAAAAAATCCGTAACATCCGTCAATCCGTTGTACTTAGCCGTTTTTTGAATTCGTTTATCCACGTAATTCGTTGTACTATGCCAAACTAAAGTTTGGACTCCTATCAAAATATCAGCCTTGGATAATTGCCTTATTCTTCAGAAATATGTAATCCACTGATTTTTTCTTCCAGATTACCTAACTGGGTGGTTTTC
>QNER01000370.1 GCA_003646175.1 Candidatus Parabeggiatoa sp. nov. 1 | reverse complement strand
TAATATGATAGGGACTACTTATTATTTTTTCAAGTCATTAATTTAATTTGATATAAATTCTACTCATATGAGTATATATACCTAAATTTAGATATAAATCAAACAACAGTTGTTAGCTCCCACAACTCTGGAATGTGTTGATTGGCGATATGTCATTGGTAGGCCCTCGCCCGGCCTTGCCTGATGAGCTGGCCCAATATACGCCCTATCAACGTCATCGTTTAGAAGTCACACAAGGCATCACTTGCCAAAGGCCAAATTTCAGGGCGCTCCGATATTGATTTTCCAGAGCAGGTTGAATTGGATTTACGTTACATCAAAACTCAGTCGTTTTTCAATGATATTTTGATATTGCTAAGAACCCTGCCGGCTGTGTTAACCGGGCGGGGAGCCGGTTAGAAATAGTTCAATAAGCAAAGGGATAGCTATGCAGTCTAAATTCTTTTTTGTAGTCATTGTTAGCCTCTGTTCCCAAGTGGCTATGACTGACAAATTTGAGGTAGTTTCTAACAACACTTCAAAGTACCGAGTAGGCAGTCGGCTGACTGAAAAGTCCAATATAAAACTTGGCAAAGGCGAGCCTTTTAGCTTGAAAACGCTCAAAAGTCTTGTGGTTCTCACTGGTGGTGATGGGAAATGTAAATGTAAACCAAACGATTTGTCTTGCACAGCCAAATGTATTGCGACATCCCTATCGTGCGTACCATCAGTGTTTTGGGGTAAGTATTTGTCGTTTCTTAGAAACTAGAGTATTCCATAAAAAGAGGCGTTCAAGATTATCAATGACGTCCAAGATAAATCTTGGACTCCTCCCCAAATTGAGAAATAATGATGTACAAATATTCTCTATTTTTTCTTGTTCTGCTTGTTAGCTTTTTTTCTCAAGTGGCTAGGGCTGAAAATTTATTTGAGGTGGTTTCCAGCAGCGCTCCAAAGTACCTACTTGGCAGTCTGCTGACTGAAACGCCCAATGTGAAAGGAAAAGGCGAGTCTTTTACCTTTAAAACGCTAAAAAGTCGTATAAAGTTCCACATTGAGGGCCATCATGCCGAATTCAAAGGCGGGAAAAACTGTATTATTGGTAGTATCATGACATGTCTTGTGATTATCACGGGGGGAGAATGTGATTGTGAACCAAATGACCCGCTTTGCACTCTAAAATGCTACTCGCCTAAAAACGTCCTTTTGTAGGGTGGTAGAACGTAGTGAAACCCACCATTAACGCTGAGTTCAGTGGGTTTAACTTCGTTTTAGGCGATAAATCGCCTACTACAAACGGGAAGGTTGAGGCGATAAATGGCCTACTACAAACGGGAGCCTAGTTATCCGCTGGCGATAAAAGCAATTCTGCCTGCCGATAACAGCCTTTTTCTACCATCCATACCGCTTTGTAGGTGTTGGAAGGCAAGGTTTTATCGTCTGGCATGGTGTGCAAAGTTACAACAAACTTCTGTTCCAAGTCAGTCGCGCTTGCGCTCTGCCCAGCCGTTGGTTCTGCGGGTAAAACGACTAATTTGTCCTTGAACACTTCGGGCCGCCATATTGTGAGCGGTTCGTTGGGCCGAGAGCAGAAATGTTTGTCTAGGGGTGCAAGAAGCAACCACGGGTTTTTCAAGGCCTTGAGGCGGTCAGTGTTGCTTTTTTGCAATCTCAAATCCGAGGAAGCGGCCCCCTTGAAAAAACGCTCTCTAATAAAGTTCCTCAAACCGTTTACCACGCTATCTGTTGTACGACTATCACTTTCGTCAGCCTTGGGGATGATGGGACTCGTTATACATTCGGCTATACAGGATAAAGTGGTTGGATTCGCAGCACAATTACACGCTTCAGCGGAGGCAACAAAATAGGCCAGGATTACGGTTAGCATGTCCTGTTTTTCAGGAGAATCCATGTACGGGCCCTCAAGGCGGAAGGTTTTGCCGCTTTGCGCTTTCAGGGTGAGGTATTCGCCGTTGTTGAGTTCAATTTTGGTTTTTTCAGTCAGCGAAAAGCCTTGCTGGTATTTTGAAGTATTGCTGCTATAAACCACCTCAAATTCCTCCGCCATGGCAGGTTGAGAAAAGAGGCCAGCAACGACGAGTATGGGGAAGAGTTTAGAAAATTTCTTCAGAAAAAGCGTTCCTACCGTTGTTAACGTCTTTTAAAAGACACAAATGGGTTTTTAGTATAACGGAATTTTAGGAAAATTAAAATAGACGGGTTTGTAGTAGTCGCTTTAGCGACTCACAAGCCGCTCGTTAGGAACTGAAAATAAATAACGGGTACGAGTATCATAGATAATGGAATTATATGAATTAGATAATTATATACTCAGCACGGGCATAATCTGCATTTTTTTCATTTCGAGTCCCGCGAGAAATATTGAGCCAGTTAAGATTTCTCGCACGGTGAGACATGACAGAAAAGTTCAATTTGTGACCGCGTTGAGTATAAGATCATCTCGATGATACTGTAATGTCTCTTCGGGTACTTATGTTAAAAAACTTTTGTTTACCCACTTAGATTCACTTTGTTTGGCTGTATGTTTTAAAGCCCCAACGGGGCGAGATTAATATAGCCAGGGGCAACGCCCCTGGAACTTGGAACTTGGACTTTTTAATTTTGTATCCTATACTAAAAAACATCTACACAGAGTTTCAATTAGGAGTTTCATTATGAACACACCTGAACACCCATCAAGGCCTTTTTCAAAGTTGCTTGATGAGTACATAACAGAAGTCGGCCTAAGCGATGCGAGATTGGCGTGGAAAGTTGGCGTGAGCAGACATACTATCATACGTTGGCGAAATGGTTACGTCAAACAACCCTCCAAGTGCGACAAAGTACGGGAAGTAGCGAAAGTGTTGAAATTGACCTCCCTACAGCGGCATGAATTGTTATTGGCGGCTGGCTGTGAGGATGAAGTCGATGAGAAACTCATCCCAGTTGTGGGAAAGCCCGTTATTTCGCCCAAACAATTGTTCGGCCAACAAGCAGTGCTGGAGAGAATTAAACGAGTCTGGAGTAAAATACATTTAGAGAACATTGCTCTGATAGGCCCAAGAGGCAGTGGCAAAACCTCTTTGCTGCATTACATCGAAAACATTACAACAGCAACCTCCCTACGTCCGAATCAACCCAAGGGATGGAATGATTGGCTGCCCAACGGTTTTCAATTTGCCATTATTGACTTCCACGATCCAGGTATGTGTCATCCGGAAACCTTGATACGCGATGTATTGGAACAACTGAAGTTGCCAATCCCTGAAGTTTGTGATTTGGAGTGCTTTGCAAACATTATCAAGCGGGTAGAAACTCCAACTATTATTATGATGGACGAAATTGGGGCTGGCTTGAAATCCTCGGAACTTGATGCGAACTTTTGGTATAACTTGCGTTTTTTGACTGGGCACTGCGCTAATTTGGGTTTTTTTGTAACGGCTCGTGAGCCAATCGAGGTCTTGGCTAAGAATGAAGGCAAACCTTCGCCTTTCTTTAACCTGTTTGGAAATGTCTTGGAGCTTGAACCTTTCACAAAGGATGAGGCGCTTGAATTTCTGGATTATTGTCCCAAAACATTGTCTGATGACGAGAGAGAGTGGATGCTAAACGTACTGGACAAAACAGGTTGTTGGCCGGTATTATTACAACAGTTATGTGATGAACGTTTGCTCGCTCTTGAACAAAGCCAAACTGATGAGGTTTGGAAAAATAATGCGTTAGAACGACTCAAACCGTTCCTACAACATTTACCGCCACCTAAAGGCTCTAATAATTCTGAGGTGTGACAATGATATCTGAGAAAACAAACCATTTAGGTGCATCTTTGGATTCAGCCCAGAGACAAATTACAATGCCTGATTTAGATTTTACTCGCTCTTACTTCAAGCCCTTACTCGCTCCTTTTCAATTCATCGCTTGGCTTGTTTTCCACCCCTCGGCTTGGCGTGGCTACATTAAAAGCATCGATTCTAGACTGGCACCAGATTTCGCGTTAGCGGATTTACCTGAGCATAGCCTGCTGCACTCGGAATTGCGACGCTTGTGGCGCATCACCTTTGTCCTACAACCGTTGTTGGTGGGCATGCTGATTGGCTTGGTGCTACTGCTCATTAATTTCTTTCTATGGTTCTTTATTGAAGGGTTGCCACCAATGCTCTTGCAGTTGGGTATCGAAATGTCACCTGCGCTCTCTCTAATTCCGGTTGAAAGCATCATATTAGGCGTTAGCTACGGTACGGTGTTATGTTTCGTAGGTAGCCTCATCGCTAGCTTCAGTATTTCTATGGCTTTTGGAATAGTGGCTGGCATGTTAGGTGGCATTTTTGCCGGCATCTTGTTTGGGATAGCCGGAAAAACCGGCAATCTAGGTGGAATCTGGTTGGGTCTTTTTATCATCAGCTTCGCCGGCAGTGTCACGGCCTCTTTACACACCAATAATGAGCAAAGAACGTGGGGCTGGCAGATTGGTAGCGTTGTTATCGGCCTTGCCGTCGGTGCCATTGTGCTGCTTGTTGGGTTTGCGCTTGGAAGTGGGTTTGGAAAGTTAGTCAACTGGTTACCTTTCATTGATCTGACTCTTGCACAAGCTCAAATCATTGGTATGGCGGCGGCTGCCGGGCTCATTTTAGGCTGGCGTGGAAGAGATTGGCGTTGGATGGCAACACTGGCATTATTCTTTGCCGGTATGATCTGGTTGTTGATAAGTATCATCTTCAACATTGTGGTAGGAGAGCAAACCTTATGGCTTAAACGTTTACTCTCTGGAATCACTGGCGGTGCTGTTAACGCGATCTTGTTTACGCTCTTGTTTAGCTTACCCTATATGCTGGCGAGATATCTTACCGGTGTTTGGGCCGGTGTCGTGGCCGGCATCTTGGGTAGTGGAGGCACTTATCTTGGATTTGCCCTCTACATCGTTCCCAACAATTCTATCTGGCTGTTGGCAGGAGGCTTGGTGGCTCTTGCGCTAGGGCTGAACCATAAATGGTGGCTCCCAGTGGTATTGTATCCTGTCACAGCCGCTTGGAATTTCTCCTTGCACTTGTCACAGAAACGACAACCGGCGCGTAGCGTGGCATTATTGCACCGACACTCGGTATTTTGGGATGAACATCAGCTGTTGCCGCTGTGGGGTTTAGAAAAGCAATTAGTGGCGGTGTACCAACAGGATGAGGCGGCTGCTAAAGAGGCTATGAGCCAACTTTCTGCTGGGGCACAAAGTTGGGCCGTCCAAGCGGCGCAAATTGAACGGGATTCAGATCGTTTGGAAGGTTGCGACACGATTTTTGAGATTGCCGAAGTGCATAATGCACTGCTGAGCAGTGACAAATTGGCCGGTTCTGCTGGTAAGTGGTTATGCCATTTTCGTGAAAGTAGCCTTGATGTCGAAGAAGCACTGTCTGTGCCAAGCAACTTTGAACAACGGATCGCGCTCAAGGAGGTTATTGCACTCCTAAATGGCTTATTGACGGCGGGAGGAGAACATGCAACTGACGACGTGCAGCGTTTTAGAACTATCGCGGACAGTTGGCACGGCATTCTGAAGAAACATGTCGATGATCTTGATAATATGCAGGATATTCCCAATCCTTACACATTTGGCCCACCGCTGAATAAAAAACATCATCACGATGTTTTCGCGGATCGCCCCGATGTCGTCAAACGTATTGAGCAATTCTTGCAGGGCCGCGTTTGTCCGCCGTTACTGCTCTATGGGCAGCGCCGCATTGGTAAAACCACCCTGTTGATAAACATGAATGTATTGTTGCCCAGTACATTTGTTATGCTCTTTGTGGATTGTCAAGGGCCCATTGCTTCGGCGCGTGACGAGGCTGGTTTTTTCTACAATCTTGGGCGTGCTCTCTGCAATGACGCGGAAGAAAAATACCCTGATTTCAAATTGCCTCCGTTAAACAAAGAGACGTTGACAGATGATCCCGTAGCTGGCTTTGATGAATGGCTGGATAAAGTTGAACGAGCGGTTGGTGATAGAATTTTATTGTTGGCATTCGATGAATTTGTCACGATGGATGAGGCCTTCAGTGAAAAACGCTTGCAGCCGTCAGCCGTCTTGGGCATGTTTCGGCATATCATTCAGCATCGCCCCCGCTTTAGACTGCTGTTTTCGGGTACGCATACCTTTGCGGAGTTGCAACACTGGGCGACCTATTTAATTAATGTACAAACGGTACATATTAGCTATTTGTCGGACAATGAAGCGCGTCAATTGGTTGAACAACCGGCCAAATATTTTCCGCTGCGTTATACGCCTGAAGCGAGTCAACGGGTACTCAGTGTGACACGCCAACATCCGGCGTTGGTGCAATTATTGTGTGGTGAGATTGTGCAACTCAAAAATACCCAACCAATGAACCAACGTCTTAAAGTTCAACAGGATGATGTGGAAGCGGCGATACCTCAAGCTTTGAAGTTTGGCGGTTTCTTTTTTGCCGATATTGAGCAAAATCAAGTCGGTGAAATTGGGCAAGCGGTATTGCGCTTTATGGCTTCACACGGCGAAGGGGTAGTGGTGAGTCTTCAGGCGTTAGAGGCACACTTAAAGGCACAATTTCCCACCGATTTAAAGAAGACTTTAGCGTTGTTGGTGCAGCGTGAAATCGTTGAAGCGGAGGGTGATGGCTATCGCTTCCAAGTAGAAATGATTCGGCGGTGGTTTTCTGGTTGATGACAAAGAAGCCAGGGGCGTTGCCCCTGGCTATATTAATATCGCCCCGTTGGGGCTGACTTCCAGGGGCGGTGCCCTTGGCTATATTAATATCGCCCCGTTGGGGCTGACTTCCTGGCCCTCAAAAAAACCGCGAGTACAGTAAGGCGGAAGTTTCCATACCACCCCAACGCCAACGGCTAAAGCCGTTGTCTGAAAACTCAAGTACCCTGAAGGGCACTGCAAGAGCTTAGTAACGTGAGTTCGACTTTAAATATCAAGGCCGGTTATAAAATTATTAGTTATATCAGTTATTTATTTATAATGACTTAATTATCAATCAGTTAAAAACAAAACACCTAAGCTGTACTGGTTCATTCCAGTTGATGGCCCACAAATAAGGGTTATTCACGTATTAATGCTAAGGGTATCTCATATAATAATTTTTTTTAAATCAATTAATTATTGCAATCAACTAATTGATTCACATAATATTTATATAACTTATTGAAAAATAAAGCCGAACTCACGTTAGTAGGCTTTAGCCTACTTTAGCTTTTAGCTGTTAGTGGTACGGGAATTTCCGCTCTCCTGCACTAGTTCGACAAAACCTTGGTTTTTGATGAAAGCCATTTTTCATTTTTCATTTTTCAATTTTCATTTAATTTAAGTTGGATACGTGTTGTTTGTTCCTTTGGGGCTGCGTCGTTGAAAAATGCTCCAAGCTTGATTCAAAAATGTCAAAATCGTTATCCCAAACTTTTTTGGCG
>QNER01000369.1 GCA_003646175.1 Candidatus Parabeggiatoa sp. nov. 1 | reverse complement strand
GGGCTTCACTTATCCAGCAAGCACCAACCCAACTGGCTGTGGGCCACCTTTGAACACAAAGACAACCTGGGACGCTGCGACTATGTGGGCTGCTATGACTTCTTTGGTAATACACAACCCATCATCAAGCCGAAGAAAAAGGGTGGCAAGTACCCGGCCGGCAATCTGACTAAGGACTTGATGAACTGGATGAATGCGCTGGCTGTGGATAAGCGTTTGAAGAACTACCGCCTCAAAGGTGTTCAAATTAACTACACCGATTCTTATGGGAGACCCATCGTATTTGGTAATTCCGCGATTGAGGTCGGTTTTGCAGCTACGTCGTCGTGCATGAGCTGCCATGTGCGGGCTTCGTTCACCAAAGAGGGCGAGAACGTACTCGGTTTTGGTGCAGATCGCCTTGATCAGAGCTACAATGGTTGTCCTCAACCGGCGTGGTTCAATCCTCTTTGGACTTATGGCAACCCGCCAATGTTAAAGCCGGCGGATTTTGTTTGGGCCTTGAGCAAAGCCGAGAAGGCTAAGGTGCCGCCCACACAACTTTCTCCAAAAGATGGCGTTGTCTCCTATGATTATCCGGGTTATACGACGGACTTGAAGTGGACGGCTGTGCCGGACGCAACGAGTTATCAGGTTGAGATCCAGTACAAGCGGAGTAATGATAATCGTTGGCTCCCTTGGAAAAAAATCTCCACAACAACAACGGAATTTACATTTCAGTTTTTGTTGAACACGCCGTTGAATATGCGAGGCAGATGGAGAGTTTGGGCAGTGTATCCCCGCGGCGAGGGGCCCAAAACTGGTTGGTGGACATTTAAATATAGACGTTGATTTACAGATGCTATCCCTTTTCGGGATAGTATCTGTCACCTTTCTTTACAGATGCTATCCCTTTCCGGGATAGTATCTGTCACCTTTCTTTACAGATGCTATCCCTTTCCGGGATAGTATCTGTCACCTTATAGTATCTGTCACCTTTATTTCGTCATGGCAATTATTTGGCCACCCCCGAACCTGAAAATATTGGCAAAAAAGCCAAGATTGGGTTTATCCGTTTATACCCCAAATCCGTTGCACTAGATGTTATAGGTATTTTCACAGTAAACGAATTAAATTATCCTCGAAACCTAAGCACTTGGGTTGATTCCACCATTCCCCATTCGTTTTTTTCGCAAATTCGTTGTACTTATATAATTGGGAATGGGAAATAGAGAATGGGGAAATTGGAAAGAATTCATATTGATGAAACATCTGATTATGAAAAACGACAATTTTATTGCAAAACTCATGTTATTTTTTCAGTGGCTATATATTTAGTAAAATATAATAAATAACTTCTATGTACAGGACAAAAAAGTGTTCAAGCTGTGATGCTATCGCTTTTTTGTGGCGTATGTATCACTAAACCGTGATGTTGAACTTGGTAAATTAAAGCTTTTTCACACCAAAATTAAACCTCGGTAGTGATACTATCGCAAAAAAAAAAGCGATAGCATCACGTGCCAGAGATTCAAAAAATTCCCAATTCCCAAAATTTTTCTGATAACTGATAACTGAAATACAAATGACAATATATCTGGATTGCAATGCAACGACACCAATGGAACCGAAAGTCCGTGACGCGGTATTCAAATATATGACGGAAGAATTTGGTAATGCCGGCAGTCGTACCCATGAATTTGGAACACGGGCAAAACAAGCCGTTCAGAATGCGCGTGACAAGGTGGCAGAAATGGTAGCCGCCAGCCGTGAAGAAGTGATTTTTACCAGTGGTGCCACCGAAAGTAATAATTTAGCACTTTTAGGCTTAAGAGAATATGGCGAGCAAAATGCTAAACGGCATATTGTCAGCACCCAAATTGAACATAAGGCGGTGCTTGAGCCATTAGCGGTACTTGAAAAAAGTGGCTTTGAAGTGACTTTGGTACCGCCCACCAAGGGTGGTTGGGTTGAGCCAGAAGCTATCAAAGAGGCAGTCCGTGATGATACTTTGCTGGTGTCGGTGATGCAGGTTAATAATGAAACCGGTGTGGTTCAACCGATTACTCAAATTGCCGAAATGCTTGCGGAACATCCGGCTTATTTTCATCTGGATGCTGCGCAAGGATTTGGCAAAGATATTACTACGCTATGCAATCCTCGTATTGATATGATCAGTGCCAGTGCCCATAAGATTTATGGACCTAAAGGTGTGGGCGCTTTGATTGTGCGTCGGCGCGATTATCAGAAAATACCACTCACACCACTAATGTATGGTGGGGGACAAGAACGTGGTTTAAGAGCCGGCACTTTGCCAGTCCATTTAATTGTCGGTTTTGGTGTCGCGACCGCACTGGCATTAAAGCATTCTGAAGAACGTGCAGCGATTTGCCGCGCTTTTCGTGATGATGTTTTAAAAGCATTAGCCCCTTTTAAGCCGGTGATTCATGGTGATTTAGATCGTTGTTTGCCGCATGTGATTAATTGTTCTATTGCGGGATTGGATTCTGAAGCCGCTATGCTGGCTTTAAAAGGGGCAATTGCTATTTCTAATGGTTCCGCTTGTACCTCTTCTCGCTACACTTCAAGTCATGTGCTTAACGCAATGAAGTTGCCAGAAGAAGAAATACAAGGTGCATTGCGAATGTCTTGGTGTCATCTGACGGAACCGGTGGATTGGCATGAAATCGTCGAACGCTTGAGATTGATGGAGTCCAAACTTTAGTTTGGGCCGCTTTCCGCTTTCGGCAGCGTTTCCATTTCACCGGAAAAACTAGCACCACTCGCACCCTTGGGATATTTTTGACGAAGTTTGGCGAGTTGTTGGTGGGCGTTGTCGTACCGCATGCGGACATAGTGAATAATGCCCTCAATATGGGCGTTGCCGTGGCTGAGTGTTTGTTGCTTACAGCCGTGGCGATAAACTTCGTGGTTGGTAAACTGGCGACCAGTGTGGGGCAGCCCAAGCGGTGTGTCTGATGCCAAGTAGGCCGCATACCGCACCCGGTCCCAAAGGCCGTTCCCACCTTCAACACCAATGGCCGCTATGATTGCGGCCGGGTTAAAGTCAGTATCAAGCAAGTATTCAAGATAGTCGAGATAGTATTGCTTGAACTCGTCATTCTTGAGCAGGTTTTCGACCAGCGGTATCTTCGCGGTGTCTTTTCCTCTGTAATAGTTACGGGTTCCACTGACCCAATCGATAATGTCATTATATTGCCACTGGGTATCAAAGTAGTCGATTCCAAAAGAGTTATCGTAGTCCCACGGAATCCAAGTAAAGTAAGGTTCTGCCATGAACTTATCTTGAGTGCCCTTCTTACCTGAGTTGTACAAATAATAGTTGGCTGGGGTTGCGTAATAGTTGTCCCAACCGCCAAGTAATATATTTACCCCCATCCAGCGCAGGAACGCTTTGACATTCATAATGTTTGTCACCGCTTCCTGATATTTTGCAGTGTTGAACTTGTTGTTGCCGCGGAGTTGCACGCCATTGATGATGCGGATAAATTTGGCGAGATCGTCATAATTGTTGGCTTTGGGATCGTTCTCGTTGGTTTTGAGACGGTAGGTTCGATTGTCAATATTTGCGGCCTTAAAATACTGGCAGCCACTATCATCACCATCATCACTTTGCCGATATTCAAGGCTCGCAGGGCCTATATCATCCCAATAAGCCTTATAAAGGTTTCCTTCGTCGTTCTTGCCGAAGTGTTCCTTCAGAAATTGCTTGTCAACTTGCTCAATGAGCGAAAAAAGTCCCATGTAGATATCGTTAATGCCCAATTTGGCAAACGTGTGCCGAGAAGAAGGAACGCCGGCCTGATCGAAGAGATACCAAGCCAGTGCTTCGCGCATCTGAGAGGGATCGTTATACATCGCTTTCAAGTTGAGCCTAGACATGCCTAGAATGCGATCTTCGCCATCTTCCGCCTTGAAGTTGAGCTTCCAAGAAGGTTTGGGGACATGCAAGGTGAGATTGCCGCTGTTCCTGACCGAAAAATCCTCTGTTATAAAGAGGATGCCTTCACTGTCTGGTGGTGGCGCGATGTGCAGGTTGCTCTTAGGGTCGGTTTTCCAGAAACCAAACTGAGCCCCAGGCGGAGAATTGACCGGTTCCACCGGGCGAAAATATTCTTGGGGCCACCCAGTAATATGAACCATGTACATTTCGTAGTTAAAAAAATCGTCCTTATCTTGCGATGCTTCAAGATATCGTTGAACTTGTGTACCAACCTCGGTAAGATTCCCATTGTTATCTTGCAAGGTCAAAACACCTTTAACGTTGCCGGTATCAACTTCCTCATGGAGCAGATCAAACAACGCGCTGTACTCGGCTTTGGTACGCAACGAAGCATCCCCACGACCTTCAGTATGGTTAACTCGGTTGGCAATGTCGCGGCTTTGTCCACCCTGCCTGAGTGCTGTCACAATAATGGCACGGCCTTTGAACATCTTCCAAAATTGCTTTTTATTGAGCGTGTTTTCCATAATATTCTGGTAGGTCATTCACACTAACTGATTGATTTTCTGTGATCGAAATTTGATCACGTATTGACTATAATCTTTGTACAGGACAAAAAAGTGTTCAAGTTGTGATGCTATCGCTTTTTTGTGGCGTATGTATCACTTTTAAGGTTTTGGGTTGTGTGCCAAAATTTCGGGTGCGATGAAAAAATGTTGGGTGGAGAGAGCAGTGCGTATTCAGCAAATCTTAGGATTGCGGTTTTTGAGTGAGACTATCGCAGAAACAAAGCGATAGCATCACGACTTGATTACATTTTTGTCCTGTACATAGGACTATAATATAAGCAATTTATAAAATAATAAAATAATGACTAATTCACTAGGTTGTGTTGACTTTTCACAATAAGCCATTGATTTATCATCAAATTCATATTTTAGAATTGCGGTTTTTGAGTGATACTATCGCAGAAACAAAGCGATAGCATCACAACTTGATTACATTTTTGTCCTGTACATAGGACTATAATATAAGCAATTTATAAAATTATAAAATAATGATTAATTCAATGAGTTATAATATTAACATTTGCTTATATATGGGTTTCTTGATGTGGCTCATCATATAATAAAATTTTGTGAAGTCAATAATTTTATTTTTATCATTTTATTAACCGACGGTAAGTGAGCATACTCTAATTTTACTTTGTCATAATTAACATCTCTCACGCTTGGCGCTAAGTCGCTAAGGTGATTTCCAAAAAATAAATTACCATGTGGGTAGTTTTTTACGCCGATTATCCGGCCCCAAATGGGTTCGACGCAAAAAACTGGGGCAAAGAATATTGTTTTCCAGAAATCGCCTATAGATGTTCAGAAAAATATAGTAACGAAACCTTCAAGGTTTTTGCAACGCTTTACGGTTTTTCACTGAAATTATTTTTTTGAGAAACTATAAGTCTATTTTTTCGAGACACTTTCTTTGCGTCTTTGCGCCTTTGCGTGATGATTTAAATGAATCTGACAAGGTAGAACTATAAATGTTCAGATAATTAATTTCATCAATCAAAGTTAACGGATACTATCCCAAAAAAGGGATAGCATCCGTGACTGAAAATCTATGTTCTTGGTAATAGGTAATCAATGATTAATGGTTAATGGTTAATGGTTAATGATTATTTAATATAATTATCAATTTTAATAAATTCAGTCGGTTATTTTTATGACGTGTGATGTCATTAAAAAGGGGCTGACTGCCTATTTACTCAAACCTATTGCCTCACGAAACCCAGTTTTTGCAAAAACCGCTATTAACTATTTTAAATAAGTTTTGCAAAAGGCTCTACCTATTACCCATTACTCATTACTATAGTTTTTCAAATAATTTCAGTTAGAAACCTTCAAGGTTTTGGAAACCTTGAAGGTTTTACCCTAATTATTTTTCTGAACGTCTATAAAATTGGATGAAAAAAATATATGCAACCAGTTGATTATGAAGTACTTATTGTTGGCAGTGGCGTTGTTGGTGCTACCTTAGCGTGTGCGTTGTTGCAAAATGGCATACGAGTTGCACTTGTTGAAGCCAAGCCGCAAATTTCCCCTAGTCCCCCTTTGGGAAAGGAGGAAAATAAAGATAATTTGAAAGATGAGGGAATAGATAAATTAGATTTGCGGACATTTGCCCTCACTCGCGCCTCAGAGCGAATTTTTACCAATGTCGGCGTATGGGAAAAAATGCTTGCCCAACGGCTCAGCCCTTTTCGGGAAATGCACGTTTGGGATGCAGGCGGTATTGGCGAAGTTCATTTTAACAGTGCCGCGCTTAATGAACCGACTTTAGGGTATATTGTTGAACAAAGCGTGATACAAGCTGCGTTAATATCCCGACTCGCTGAGTTTGAAAATCTCACGATTTACCGCCCGGCCACTGTGCAAAGTTTTACGCTGACGACAGATGAAACGGCAATGCAGGCACAGTTAGATAATGGGCAATGTTTGACAACTCGCCTTTTAATCGGCGCAGAGGGGGCTAATTCATCTATCCGTACTTTAGCGGGTATTCGTTACAAACTACTCGATCATGGACAACAAGCCATTGTTGCCACGGTGCAGACGGCACTTCCTCATCAAGAAACCGCGTGGCAACGCTTTTTGCCAAGCGGCCATTTAGCCTTTTTACCATTGTTAGATTCGCATACGAGTTCCATTGTTTGGAGTATTGATACACCACTGGCACAACGCTTGATGGCTTTAGAAAAAAACGCTTTTAAACAAGAACTTGAACAAGCCTTTGCCTTTAAACTAGGGGCGGTGAAAGAGTGCGGACAACGAGCGGGTTTTCCGTTGCAAAGCCGCCACGTTCTCAACTATGTCCAACCAAGGCTGGCTTTAGTCGGCGATGCTGCCCACACGGTTTTGCCATTGGCAGGACAGGGGCTTAATTTAGGCTTACTAGATGCTGCGGCTTTGAGTGAAGTTGTTTTAAACGCTCAGGCTAAAAACCGTGATTTTGGTAGCTATCGAGAATTGCGCCGCTATGAACGTTGGCGCAAAGGTGACAATTTTGCGACGTTGAAAATGATGGACGGGTTCAGACACTTATTTGGGGCACGTTCAGACTTATTAGCTTATGCGCGTAACGTTGGGCTAAATTTGGCAGATACCGCTACGCCACTCAAGCAAATCATTATGCAACACGCGATGGGTTTGAAAGGGGATTTGCCATATCTTGCCCAATATAGTTATCCATAAAAGTGCGAAGGGTGGATTAACTTTTGGGGTAGTCCTAAACATGTAGTGATGTTACAGATGCTATCCCTTCCCCGGGATAGTATCTGTTTGGACATCATCACGACTGGAACAGGGCTACCACTTTTGGGAATTGGGAATTGGGAACTGGGAATTGGAAAATTAATTATTGTATAAAAACACTGTGTACAGGACAGTTGTAAAAATTATTTGATTTTGAAGTATTTTGTGATGCTATCGCTTTTTT
>QNER01000368.1 GCA_003646175.1 Candidatus Parabeggiatoa sp. nov. 1 | reverse complement strand
CCTGGTACGAAACCGGGCGTGAGTTATCAGGAGTACAAGGCGAACCTGGTACGAAACCGGGTGTGATTTATCAGGAGTACAAGGCGAACCTGGTACGAAAAAACTAACATCCGGCCATTCAATTTTGTTTCATAATATGTAGTACAGCGGATTTACGGATAGAACGGATGAGTACAGCTTCTTTCCGGATAGAACGGATTTTAACAATTTTACAGATACTATCCCTAAGAAGGGATAGCATCTGTTTGAACACCTCACGTTTTAGAAAATAACATAACGAGTCCCACGCACCTAATGGATAATACGCTTTTAATGGTGCGTGAGACGCACCCTACAATTCCCGTCGTTTTAAAAAACACCATTTACATCTTGTGTTTTAGCCGTTTTAATCTGGCTTTGTTTGGCTGGGTGTAAAGTTTTCATGGAGTGATATTGACAAGACAAAGCTTCGCTTTGAACTCCATCACTACCAATTTAGGACTACCGCCACGTTAATTCACAGCGGTGTGCGTAAACCAGAATATTAACATCGGGTAAATCCACCTTCAGCCTCCATCAAGTCAAGTAATGTGCGTGAATTATTCAAATCAATCCCCGGTTGCAAACCATCACCCTGAAAAACCGGCCATTCAATTTTGTTTCATAATATGTAGTACAGCGGATTGACGGATAGAACGGATGAGTACAGCGGATTGACGGATAGAACGGATGAGTGCAGCGGATTGACGGATAGAACGGATGAGTACAGCGAATTTGCGAAAACAAACGAATTGACACAACGTGTTACATTAAATGGTTCGTTGATTTCGTTAATTCGCTGTACTAGATTGCCCCATCCATCATCATTGCTTTGATGGGGCAGGCAACAACGTTACCAGCCCCCCTACGCTCACTGACTTACAGTCCAAGGATAAACATGCCATTTATCCAAAGCAGGATCGACTTTGGTTTTGACTTGATACTCTGTTACATGATAGTGCTGGCTTCCTGGTGGATAGCCCGTATTTAACGTTTTTGGCTCCGCCTTGAAATCCACCAAAGTCACGGGGTGATTGGAACGCCAAGAGTAAGTGGTACCGCCCCCTCTCAACCAGACGATCCATTGTTTAGTATAGTGGAAATCCGTGTAACTTGCTACAAATTTATTATTTGACTGGTGAATTTCGGCATAGGCAAAAGCAGCACCATGTCCCCAACCATAAGAACGGAGCGTGAACCTACTCAAAAGCGAACCCCGCCAGCTTGAATCAATATGGACAGAACTACGCCAAATTTCCAATTCCAACGTTCCGTGCACATAATATCCATCATCGCTAAAAACAATGGGATAAAATTTGTCGAAATCGCCACCGACTTTGAAAGTCTTGATCTGTACTTGAACAGGTTCTGTGGTTTTGAGGGTGCCAGATACCTCCAGATTTTTAACCTGCACGTTGCCATCACTGGACACGCTAAACGCAGACGTGAGTTTGGCTACCAACCCATCAGTCAAAGACAAGCGCATTTCCAAAGCTTGAATTTTGGCCTGTTGTGCTTGATTTTCCTTTTCAAGCTGTCCAATCCGTTGGAGCATAAACGTTATACAACTGTGGAAGGTGCCGCCCGTATTGGGATTGCAAGGATCATCGGCGGCCATCATCGGGGGCGCAAGTAACGTTAAAGTCGCCAAAATGGCTGGTTTTTTCATAAAGTTCTCCTTTTGTGTCTGAATCAGAATTTGCCGGATTTTAATTTTAGAATTTGCCGGATTTTAGAATTAACAGAATGAATCTTATTCTGAAAATCCTGATTCAGAAAAATTAGTATAGCATATTGACAGTATAAACGAATTGATTCAAAACGGCTATTGAATGGTGGGCCACAAATAACAAAGCCCACCCTACCTGTCTGAATCAGAATTTGCCTGATTTTAGAATTAACCGAATGAATCTTATTCTGAAAATCCTCAAATTCTGAAAATCCTGATTCAGACAAATATAGTACAGCAGATTGACAGTAGAAACAAATTGATTCGAGGCTGCTATTGAATGGTGGGCAACAAAATAACAAAGCCCATAGGCATCAACTTAAGGGAAATTATTAATTTTCAATGAGTTATTGAATAGCGTTTTTTGACGGGTGCCTCTGAAAAATCGCTAGGCGGGGCACTTACGCGCATTTTCGCGTTGGCTAAACGCTTATAATAAACAAGTAATTTTATAACTACTTGTTTATATTGTGATTGCTTAAGTTGATGCGTATGGGCAACAAAATAACAAAGCCCACCCTACATAATATTCATCAATTCAATCCGTTTATTTCGCGTATCCGTTGTACTAGATTCCGTTGTACTGGATTTGTAGTTGGTTTTATGACTTATCACAAGCTTCATAAACTAATTGATCCGTGTTACGACGCACGAGATTAGGCAGCGTCGTCTTCAGAAAACGTCGCCCATATTCAAAGGAGAACACTAACAACCCTATCAATAAGAGGCTATACCCAATCGCCCAAATATATTCCGTCCCACCGAGTGTGTAAGCGGCCCATTCTGGAATCGTGATGAACTCTGTCAACCCTTCACCAAAGACAACTTTGTCGATTTGCTCATAATAAAACGTGTAGGGCAGATAGCCGATATAAAAGCCGGGCAAAGCGGCTAAAGCGGTGGCATAACCCATACCGAGGCGGGCATAAGTGCGCACTTCACAACCAATCATAAAAACCGCGCCCATCGCTAGCAACGGCCCACCAAGAATGTGTCCCCAGTATAAACCTTCCTCCCCCGCTGCGTTAGGTACACTACCCACGTTCAACAGCCAAGAACCAAGGATAAATAAATTAAACATAACAATGGCTACCATAAATCCTTGTAGGGGTAACATCCCGCGAAACATCGTGTATGTTGCCATTGGTACACCATTTCTACGATAAAAATCAGCCTTAGTGAAAGCCGATTCGGGTGCCATAACAGCGCATTCGGTACCAAAACCACATTTGCCAATGCCAAAGCCCATCAACAAACCGGCGATCATTAACCAAGTCACCTCTTGCCAACCAATATCACTGGCTGCACCGAATATTTCCTCTGTAAACAACGCAAAATAAAGCGGCACTAACAGAAAGGTGAGTAAAAACAGGTTTAGGATAATACGCAAAGGATCGCGCCAAGGTTGATAATCGGGTTGATAGCCGGGGTGCGGATGATCGGGGTGTTCAGCATATCGGCAGGCGGTTTCCCTCGTTTCTTGATGGCGAAAATAGCCACCCATGCCAAAAACCAACGAGATTTTAAAGGCCAGAAACGCAAACGGAATCCCCGTTAATAACACCACCCAACTGGCAATACTCATGGCTGGTATCCCGCCAATAAAATGGTGAGTCGTACAACCGCCGGCAATTCGAGTACCAAAAGAAAATAGCATCCCACCAATAAAAGATAACATCAGCATACGCCAATGATAATGCACCCACGCGCGAGATTCGCCTTCAGCAATCACCACCAACCGGGCACCTAACAGCGCGCCAATGATAACCCAATGAATCCCCGGCTGGTAAAGTCGTCCTACCCAATCAATACCAAATAAATACTCTTCGCTAACCGCAAACATTTGAGCAAAGCCGGTGGTGACAACAATAAATGAATCATAACGGTAATAATAAATGATTTCTGCCAGTCCCACGAAAAAGCCACCCAGCCAGAAAGGCCACTGATTTTTTAAGAGATATTTGAGGAATTTCATTTGTTGTTTCTTTTCACTTCACGGATGCTATCCCTTCTTAGGGATAGTATCCGTTAACTTTAATAACGTAACGAAACGGATGCTATCCCTTCTTAGGGATAGTATCCGTTAACTTTGACTATTCCATTTTTAAAGAAGTCACCGGGCGAATAGCATCCAAGCTCCACTCATGCATGGAACCATCATAGAGACGAGCATTCTTGTTGCCCAGCAATTCATACCACACAAACCAACCAATACTCGCATCAACACCCGTGTTGTCATAAAAAATCGTTTCAGACGAGTCAGTATCCACCTTCATCAGTGCTGCAACTTGCGAAATTTCAGCGTTGCTATAAAAAACGGCACGATTGACCATCAAATCCAGCGGCAAATTTTTGGCCCCCGGAATATGTCCCTTAGCATGGGCTCGCACCAATGTCGCAGGGTCGTTCAGTCCTAAATAGACCTCTTGCTTACGGACATCCACGATCTGTGTGCCACCCCGTTGAGTCACTTTGACCACATCGTCTGTCGTTGCCAGTATCTCAGTGCGTGCCTGACTGGCCTTGAAGTTACCCCTGTTGGCTTCAGAACTACCGTACTTGACACCGCGCTTTTCCCTAATCCATCGGGCCGTGCCACCGTTCAGTATAGCGACATTATCGTGACCGAAATACTTCAGCGTCCAGTACAATCTGGTCGCAAGCGGTACATCCTTTGAATGCTCGCTATTGCTGGTAATCACAATAGCGCTGTCATTGTTCACACCCGCGTTTTGCATCAACGCTTCAAAGGACTCCTTGCCGGGTACCAAGTATTTAACCTCCACCTCCCCGATTTGGCGGTTTTCAATCACGTTTTTCCAAAGCACCAGCCTAGCACCCTGAATATGCCCCGATACCTTAAAAGGCCCTTTCCGGGCTTTTGCCCCACAAGGGTTTACCGGGCCTGATTGTCCCCCAGAGCGTTTTTTAAAGCTGGCTTCATCGGTTCGCACATCTAAAACGACAACATTCTTGAAGTTGTCTGCGAGCCATGCGGCCTCGACTAGGGGCCCCGGCACCGATACTGGTTGTGCATCGGCAACCGGGGGACTTTCGGTGGTGAACCAAATGATGATAAAGCCCACCACTAACCCTAATAATAATAATAGTACCGACAAAAGGGCCTTGCCATGAAGTGTATTTTTGTTTATCACAATTTCTCCTAACGTTTTTTCGTTCCCACGCGCTAGTGTCAATGCCATTAAGGCTTAGAATAAATTCTAAGACTTAAAGCTAAAGTGCCCTAAAGGGTAATGGCACGCACGATAGCCAGGTAGTTACGCTGGCTATATTATTTTGCACCAAAGGGGCTTTAAAACCAGGTAGTTACGCTGGCTATATTATGCCAGTTGGGGCTTTAAAACTTTTAGCCCCAACGGGGCGTATTATCTACGCCCGTGGCTGCGCCCCTGGAACTTAATTAATTCCTATCGTGCGTGCAATTACCCTAAAGGGCACTACGAGGAGTCTACTTTAGCAAACTTTTGCACTAAACCTCAGAATTTATTCTAAGGTCTTTAACTCGACAATGTCACATTTCAATCACCCTGCTGTTTTTTCGTACAAGGTTCGCCTTGTACTCCTGCTAAGTTAACTCCTTTCCCCTTTCTCCTTGAACCAATCCCCTTGAACCGATCCCCTTTCTCCTTTATTCAATCTTCATTTTGGTAAAAGGCAATTCCTGGTGTTGCACCCATTCGCCAATAGAACCATCATAAAGACTAGCCTTCTCATTGCCCAGTAACTCGTGCATAACAAACCAAGTGATGCTCGCTAAATTTCCATGCCAGCAGTAAGCGATAGCAGATTTTTGGGTGTCAATACCAAACAGATCAGCCACCGGTTTTGCTTGTTCGACGTGAAAGGTGGCGATCCCTGATGTATTGACCGTTGTGCTGACTGGCCAGTGTTTCGCGGTGGGTATATGTCCTTTACGGTTTGGGCCACTATAAGTCAGACCCAGATAGCTCGGCAATCCCCGCACGTCGATGAGTTGAACATGATTGTCCTTGATTGCCTGAGAGACATCCGCTCGCGTCGCTAATATTTTCCGACGTTCTGTGGTGACTTTGTATTCGCTGCTTGCAGGCCAATTTTTTCCCAAATCGAGTTTGCCACCTTCAGCAACCCATTTTGCTGTGCCACCATCAAGGATGGCGAGGTTATCATGGCCATAGTATTTCATGGTCCAATAGAGACGGGCGGCCATCACAGCACCTCCAAAGTTGCCGCTACCAACGATTATCACAGCACTGTCGTTTTTCACGCCTTTTTTGGACATCAGTTTTTCAAATTTCTTCTTGTCGAGCAACATGCCGGCTAATTTAATGCCATCGATTTCCCGTTGCGATGCCAATTCCCGCCAACGCAATAGAACGGCACCGGGGATATGGCCGTTGGTACGAAAACTGTCCCGATCATAACGTATATCCAGCATGACGACATTATTCAAATTGTTCGCCAGCCATTGCGTGTCAACCAGAGGGCTTGGAACTGTTATGGCAGAGGCTTTGTAGCTTGCCAAAAGGGTAACCAGAAGTAAAAAAGCCGGTTTTCTGATTGGAGAAAATAACCGCATAATTAGATGACCTCACAAAATGTTGATTTTATCGTTTTGACGCACAGGTGTAGTACCATTAAGTCTGAATCAAAAGGCCTTTGCCAGCAAGCCGACTGAGTTCTTAGTTTTTTGTTTCTTGCTAACTCATGTTACGCACAACGCTTCAAAATGAAATCGATGGGCAACCGATTGCCCCTACATTTAATCATATATTGTAGGGGCAATCCGGTTGCCCCGCTTTGGTAGCCCTTTCACCAAACATCATCATGGTATGGAATTTCCTTCTTTATTGCACAAACAAGTCGAAGCAATGTGCGTAACATCAATTACTAATATATTAAGCCCCAACGGGGCGCATTATTAAAGCCAGGGGTGGGGTGTTAAATATAAACATAAACACATTTTTGGGTTTATTTTTTCACCCTATTTTTATTCTGAAAAGGAGGAATGGTGGGCAAACGGGCGGTGAAATCTGGGTTTATATATGAGTTCATTGCCGCCCGTTTACCCACCCTACAAATCTTGGCTGAAAAAAAAGTCATCAAAATACATGAAATTACCCCAGCCCCTGGAATAATTGTCCCCCTTTTAAAGGCTAATTTAATAGGCTTAACGTTAACAAAAAAAGCTTTGAACAGTGCTGATTGTAACGGATTTTAGGGTGTTCTAAAATGAGATATTTTGATTTCGAGACTATCAAGGCTTTTGAACCGGATTGAACTTTTTTACAAATTGACAGGGCTAAAATTAAAGCATTAATATTTTATATGATATTTCTTATGAATTAAAACTCATTAAAAAGGAAATTTGTTCATAAAACAATCAGCATTTCTTAATCCCGAATGCCGAATTTTTATGTATGTCTTCTATGTACAGGACAAAAACGTGTTCAAGTCGTGATGCTATCGCTTTTTTTGCGATAGTATCACTCAATCTATCGCAGTGCATAAAATAACTTATTAAAGTTAAGGGTTATAGCAACGGATTACCCCTTTGAAGGGTTGTACGGGCAGCACTTTATGATTAACCTAATTGTATTATGCACGTTCCTAAGTTTTGTACACAACCCAAATGAAGACTGTCAATTCCAAAGCCTATTGATACGTTCAAAAACAGAAGCGATAGCATCACTGAACATTTATAAAATCAATTGGT
>QNER01000367.1 GCA_003646175.1 Candidatus Parabeggiatoa sp. nov. 1 | reverse complement strand
TATATATCCTGTTCCTTGCTAAAGACATTTTATTCCGCAACTTTACTTGTCAGTTCATCATATACAATTAGCAGACGGGTAAACTTCTATATCTAAGTTTCTAGCCGCCATTATTCCCGGCTTAATCCAAATACCAGGCATATCCTAATATCCAGATGGGTAAGTTATGCTTTTACTGAGTAATACAGCAAGGGTAGCCTTTCATCCCTATAAATAACATAATTGTAATTCCTAAACTTTTGGAATTCTTCCTATTGGCTTGATTTGACTCAAGTTTCTAAGAAAACGTGTCGCACTCTCCTTTTTTATCTTTGCCTTCCCAAACAAACATAATTTCTTGTTTGGTTGCAGCTTTTGCAGCCATAATAGTTTTCTCCAATGATTAATATATATATATAATTAAAGGAACAGTTCAAAAGGAAAGAGTTATTCCCAATGGCTCATTATTCTATTACCCCTATTCTTTATTAACAACACGGTTAACTTCTTCTAAAGAAGTCAAGCCATCTTTAGCTTTTTTTAGCCCAGATTCACGTAAATCTGGAATGCCTTCTCTACGCGCTTGATCAGCTAAAGCAATCGCATTGCTACCTTCCATAATTAAGCGTTTCATGGTCTCGGAGATAGGCATCACTTGATAAATCCCGACTCGCCCTTTATAGCCCATTCCCCCACATTTATCACAACCACCGGCTCTGGGTCCATACAGTTTTAACTCTGGAATTTCTTCTTCTTTAAAGCCTTCTGTCAATAATGCATGTTTTGGGATCGCTTGCTCTACTTTACAATTACACAGGCGGCGGCACAGGCGCTGGGCCATAATGAGATTAACCGCAGTTCCAATCGCAAACGGTTGTATCCCCATATCGACCATGCGGGTTAAGGTTTGGGGCGCATCATTGGTATGTAAGGTGGACATGACCATATGGCCAGTGGTCGCAGCCTTTATTGCAATACCGCCTGTTTCTAAATCGCGAATCTCACCAACTAAGATAATATCCGGATCTTGTCGTAAAAAAGCCTTTAAGGCCTTGGCAAAGGTCATGCCCGTTTTTTCATCAATTTGCACTTGATTAACGCCCGGCAAATTAATTTCTACCGGATCCTCAGCAGTCGATATATTAACGCCTTCCTTATTAAGTATATTGATGCCAGTATAAAGTGAAACGGTTTTACCACTGCCGGTCGGCCCTGTCACTAATACCATGCCATAAGGATTGGCCAAAGCCTCAAGATAAAGGCGCTTTTGTTCGTCTTCATAGCCAAGTATATCTATATTAAGGTTAGCCGCTGAGGAGTCTAAAATACGCATGACAATTTTTTCGCCCCACAGGATTGGGCAAGTGCTTACTCTAAAGTCCATCGATTTTTTCGCAGACAGTTTCAACTTGATACGACCATCTTGTGGGACGCGGCGTTCTGAAACATCAAGGCGTGACATGACTTTAATACGGGCTGCGAGTTTTCGAGAGATACTAATAGGCGGAGAGGCGGCTACTTTAAGCATGCCGTCAATACGAAATCGCACACGAAAAAATTTTTCATAAGGCTCAAAATGTAAATCTGAGGCTCCTCTTTTAATCGCATCATAAAGCATTTTATTAACAAATTTCACAACCGGGGCATCTTCGGCCCCGCTTTTATCTTCCTCATCTTCCGTTTTATTATCTTCATCGGTCTCAAAATCCAGATCTTTAAACCCATCTTCTAAATCCTTCATACTGGTATCGAGTGCCTCAAGGGTGCGTTCAATAGCCTTAGTTAATTTATCTTCTTCTACCAAAATAGGCTCAGTACGCATTTTGGTATAAAACCCAATTGCTTTAAGTGCGGGCAAATTAGTGGGATCTGAAACAGCGACAAATAATGATTTACCTCGAATAAACAAGGGCAGGATATGATAATCTTCTAAAATTTTTTGGCTAGCACCCTGTTTAATGGTGTCGGGGTCGATTTCAACGCTGTCAATATCAACCAAAGGAACACCAAATTCTTCAGCAGCTGCAAGTGCAATATCACGGCTGGTGACCAGTTTTTGTTTGACGACATAACTGACAAACGGGGTGTTTTTTTCCCGCGATTTTTCCAGTGCCAATTCCGCGTCAGTTTCGTTTAATAAGCCTTCGGTCACTAGTTTATGGGCAAGCCCAGTAAGAATTGTTTTTGATTTTGGGACGGCCATGGTTTTAAGTTTTGAGTTTTGAGTGATTCTTAAATAAAGAGAACTGTTGTTTTGTTCAAGATTTTTGAACGCTTGAATTTCTGAATTCTTGATAACGGATTTCCACGCAAAAGTTTTTCTAGCAAACTTTTGCCTGGAATTGATAACTGCCCATTACCCATTATCCAATTCTATCTCTAAAAAATTTTTGAGTAAAGCATGACCATGGGGTGTGAGAATAGATTCTGGGTGAAATTGATAACCGTACACTGGTAGCGATTTATGCTGTACGCCCATGATTTCTTCAAGTTCACCGTCTGTCGTTTTTGTCCAAGCGGTGATTTCTAAACTGTCTGGCAGTGTGGTACGTTCAATGACAAGAGAATGGTAACGGGTCGCTTCAAAAGGGTTTGGTAGTGTCTGAAAAAGGTGCTGACCATTATGATAGATTTGTGAGGTTTTTCCATGCATGATTTGACGAGCCTTGATAATTTTGCCACCAAACGCTTGTCCTATACTTTGGTGCCCAAGACAGACTCCGAGCAGGGGAATTTTGCCGGCAAAGGCTTTAATGGCCGCAACAGAGATGCCAGCCTGGTTGGGTGTACAAGGTCCGGGTGAGATAACAATATGTTGAGGTGATTGTCGCTCAATATCAGAAAGCGTGATTTGGTCATTGCGAAACACTTGAACTTGGGCTCCCAATTCACCAAAATATTGTACCAGGTTATAGGTAAAGGAGTCGTAGTTATCTATCATCAATAACATATCATTAATAATATAGTATGTAATTAGTAATTAGTAGAGCCTTTTGCTTTGGCTCATTTTAAATGGGCAGAAGGGTAATGGATAATGGGTGTTAGCTACTTAACGGGTAATTCGTCATCTTCTCTTGGTTTTGGGTATGAAAACTAATTATTCCTCAGACACCAAAATTCACACATCCCTAATTCCTAATCCCTAATGAGCAATTACTTCAATCCCCTATTTCCTCAAACAACCCCATTACCCGTTTTGCAAATTCCTCAGTCTCACATTTTGGGGGTTATGTTTTTAAATAGACTTTATTTACAAACTATCCTTGTTTATTAATACCTTCGCCAAAAGTTGAGTATTAATTAAAGTTATTATGATAACTCATTGAAAATAAATGATACTTAAAATTTTCATCGAATTGAGCTTTAAAGCGATAAGTCGTTAATAAATGGCGAAGGTATTGGTTTATTTATTAGAGTTTATACCGATTTAACGTAACTCATTGATTTAATTGAAATTAGCATTGACACAAATTTAATAAAATCAAGCACTTAAGTTTAAATCGGTATAATGTCTATTGATCTGCTAAAGTCATTTTCTTGACAATCCATTTTTCTCAAAAGCCGTTGATTTTCGGTAATCAAATTGCGAGGTTTGAGCTGATTGGCTAACCTAAATCAACTGTTTTTCCAACAATATTTTTTTTGGTTGATAGATAGCTTTTTGTATCAATATCAATTTTAGTGGGATTTGAGTGGGACTTTTTAAATTTTTACGGTTAAGAATCAAGCAATTACTGAAATTTTTTTTGAGCCCCGAAACGTGAGATCAGTATTTAAAAAAGATTGCCCAATTCCCCTAATTAAAAAAAATCTTCTGCCGCCGCCATGGCACACGCTTTAAATAAAGCACGACCTTTGCTCATGGTTTCTTCCCATTCGTTGGCGGGCTTAGAGTCAGCCACAATGCCAGCACCGACTTGAACAGATAAGGTTTGGTTTTTAATCACGGCTGTGCGGATGGCTATCGCAGTATCTATATCGCCATGCCAAGTAAGATATCCAATGGCTCCACCATAAACGCCGCGCTTAATGGGTTCGAGTTCGTCAATTATTTCCATCGCCCGTATTTTTGGGGCACCAGAGAGTGTTCCGGCCGGAAAAGTCGCTTGCAATACAGAAAGCGCATTTAATTCTGGTTTTAATTGACCTTCAACATTGGAGACAATATGCATAACATGAGAATATCGTTCTATAACCATTTTTTCAGTGAGTTGTACGCTACCAATTTGAGCAACTCGTCCAATGTCATTTCTCCCTAAGTCAATTAACATTAAATGTTCCGCCCGCTCTTTGTTGTCGGCCAGTAGTTCTTGTTCCAGGTTTAAATCTTCGGCTTCATTACGGCCACGTGGTCGTGTGCCGGCAATAGGGCGGACGGTGATTGTTGATGCCCTTTTGCGGACAAGGATTTCTGGTGACGATCCCACAATGTGAAAGTCGTTTAAATCCAAATAATACATATAAGGTGAGGGATTTAAACTTCGTAAGGCCCGGTAGATATTTAAAGGGGGTTGCTCATAAGCGATTTCAAGGCGCTGCGAGAGTACTACTTGCATCACGTCGCCTTGCGCAATGTATTCTTTAATCCGCTTGACTGCATCAATAAAAGCGGAACGTGAAAAATTCGATTTAAAATCACTTTCATGGACACTTGATTGAACATAAGGTTTCGATACACTACACATAGGAGAGCGCAAACGGGTCGCCAAGGAGTCTAAACGCTTTACTGCGTCCGCATAAGCACCGGGCTTTTGAGGATCGGCATGAACAATAATATATAATTTACCTTTAAGATTATCAAAAACTAATAGTTCGTCGGAAACCATTAGTAATATGTCGGGTGTATCTAAAGGATTTTTCTTTTTGGATTGAGCTAAACGGGGCTCAATATAGCGCACAGTGTCATAAGCAAAATATCCAACTAAACCTCCGGTAAAGTGTAATTCATTAAAAATGGGAGGCACTCGAAAACGTTTAGTAAAGTCGGCAATCCATGCCAGTGGTGCTTCGTTATATACTTTTTCTATTAAATTATTTTTATGATAAACAAAAATATTATAACCTTTTACCAGCACTATCTGTTCTGCCGGCAAACCAATGATAGAGTAACGTCCCCACTTTTCCCCACCAAACACGGATTCTAATAAGTAGGAATAGGGTCCCGAAGCTAACTTTAAATAAGCACTCAGCGGTGTATCTAAATCAGCTAATACTTCTTTTTTTATCGGAATACGGTTGTACCCTTCAGCGGCTAATTGGGTAAATTGTTCAAGTGTCATAATTAAGTATTCAGTTTTAAACTTTTGAAGTTTTTTGGACGCAAAAACTTTAACCTCTTCTCAGCAACAGTTTTTGGTTTTTCTAACGTTTTTGGCAATCAATATCAGAAATGATTGTGGCCTACCGGCCTACCCTCTTCGATTTTATTCAACAAATTTTAACCCCATTATAAATAAATCAAATCAGTTTGTTTCAAAAGGCTTGTCCCTACAGTGTTTAAGTGGGGATTGGATTTCTTTGACATCTTTCTTATCCCTTTAGCAAAAAGTGTTCCAATATAGATCGTCCAGAAAAGTTCTGCACAAAACCGCAAAGGGGGCAACATTTTTCTGGGCAATCTGATTATCACAGATTTTTGGGAGTACTGTGTTTGTGGTTTTTTAGCTGTGATAAATAGAGTTTATACCAATTTAACGTAACCCATTGATTTCATTTAAATTAGCATTGACACAAATGTCATAAAATCAAGCACTTAGGAACGTGCATAATACAACTAGGGCAACCATAAAGGGGGCAACCATAAAGGGGGCAACCATAAAGGATTGCCCCTACCTTACAAGGGGTCTCAAAGGGGTAATCCGTTGCTCCAACCCTTACGTTTCCTAAGTTATTTTATGCACGTTCCTTATTTAACTTTGTAACAAGTCATTTATAAATCATATGACTCTATTACTCGATGATCAAGTTTTTTATAAATCATTGATTTAAAAATTAATATAAATTTTAGGCACTAAAACATTCAATAAATTGTATATTTAAATTTAAATGCACAAAAATGGTGAGTTGCAAAGCTAAATTAACATCAAAAACTTGTGAGTCGAGTATTACCCATTATTAGCAAGACTTTTCCCAAAATCCGTGACAATCCGTAACAGCTTATTGCTTGACGATGTTTTTTTTGTCAATTGATGTTGAACATGATGTTAAGTATTCTGTAATGAATGCGTTTGCCAAGTTCTGGATTCCCGTTTTCACATTCATTACAAATACTTATTATGTTTAACATCATCTTGATCCATATACTTATTAAAAATCTTGACACACTTATTATTTGATGATCAAGTTTTTTGTAAACCGTTGATTTCAAAATAAATATATAACAGGTTTTGTGCCTAAAATATTAATTTACTTAAAAATCAATAAATTGCATATCTAAACACTCAAAAATTGATTGCTGCAAAGCCAAATAACATCAAAAACTTGAACATCAAGTATTAAAAATATTGACAATTTATTTTGTAGGAACAGCCTTTTAAAAATGATAGTGTCGTGGGTAGTCTAATGAGTGCGTTGCCCTTTCGACACTGCAAAGAACGAAACCATATTACCCTTGTTTGAACCACGCCGTTTTTTAGTTAGAGGCTCAAGTTTTTGGACCAAAAAGTTTTTGAACCCAAAAACTTGGAACCTTGATTGTAGTTTAAATAATTATAAGGTACTGATGTTACGCACATTGCTTCGACGATGTCACAGTTTGTGCAATAAAGCGGAAAGTTCCTGACCAGGATGATGTTTGGTGAAAGGGCGCAGCAAAGCGGGGACAACCGCAAAGGGCTTGCGCGTGGGGGGCAACCACAAGGGATTGCCCCTACAATATATAATTAAATGTAGAGGCAATCCTTTATGGTTGCCCCTCTGGACTCATTTTGAAGCGTTGTGCGTAACATGAGTAAGGTAGTTAAAGAATCCTTCTCCCTTTTTGTTTGGAGTGTTCTCCTTTAATTTCATGCACACCGATTGATATCCCCTTTTTCAATTAATTGGGGTAATTGAGCTAATGAGTCAATAACAGCATCGGGCTGAGCTGTGCGAATATCGATACCATGATTATAACCATAATTCACACAAATAATTTGAAAACCTGCCGCCCGTGCAGCCGTCACATCGTGGATAGAATCACCTAACATTAAGGCATTATGTGGATTAACCTGAAAAAATTCGGCGGCATGTAATAAGGGCAAAGGATCGGGTTTTGTTAAACTAAGCCTCTTATGTCGCCATAAGAGACTCGTCTTCAAAACTGTACGTGAGACTTTCACCTCATACAGCTCCTCTCCTAAGCTTATTTCCACAATTTTCATTGCTTCTTTACCATAAATATTTATTGTATTTAACAATACCTTTATTAAAACGGTCTAATGTTTCCATTAGCTCTCTGTCTCAAACATAAAATGAATTTATACTTGGTATTTGTTTAAATTGATATTGTCTATTTAAGCTTAAAAGTGTGTACG
>QNER01000366.1 GCA_003646175.1 Candidatus Parabeggiatoa sp. nov. 1 | reverse complement strand
TTCGTTATGACTCAAGCTGTTAGCATCGTTAGGATCATGTCGATAGACGGTAAATTGATAACCATCGTATTTATTCAACCCATCCTGCGTACCAAACCACATAAAACCTTGGCTGTCTTGCCAAATGGCGTAAACGGTACTTTGAGATAAACCCTCTTCAAGGGAAAGATGCTCAAATTTGAGGTTTTGTTTTTGGGCTGACACCGGCGGACTTATCATTAAGATAAGCGAAATGATAATAAAAAAGTGTGCGTTCATGTGATACTCGAATCGTGCTTAATGGGGATTGACTGGGTTTTATAGGAATTGACTGTGATAAGAATAGCGATATTATAAGGGAATTTCGACTTACCCGTTTCAGTTTATCAGGACTGTCAAACAAAGAGGAGTGGATATTTGGCGTTCTCTTTAGCTGATACTCGATTTCGACGTTTTTGAAACCTATCAACCAGCCGCAAAGCCCTTGGCTCTATTAATATCGCACCTGGTGGGCTCGTTATTGAAAAACAAACAATTAATGTAACTACTCAGCCCTGAAAGGGCGCTTTATTAAAGCCCAGGGCAACGCCCTGGGAACAACAAAAAACTTTAATTAAACACCTGCACCTGGGGCGCTGCCCCAGGCTATAATAATTCGCCCCGTTGGGGCTGAGTAATTACATTGATTTTAACGTATTTCGTGATGCTATCGCTTTTTTTTGCGATAGTATCACTATTGGGGATTTAAAGTGTGAGCCAACGACTTGAACTCTTTTGTTTAGTGATACTCGATTTCGACGTTTTTGAGTTTTATATATGCAACTCATTTATTTTTAAGTCAATTAGTTTTTAGGCACAAATTTTCAAATCAACGGTTTACAAAAAACGACTTTCATCGAGTGATACTATCGCCAAAAAAGCGATAGCATCACGACTTGAACCTCTTTTTGTCCTGTACAAAAATAGTGATATAAAATGCCAAAATGGCATAAATTTTACATAATTTATTGAAATATAATGAAATTATTTGGTTGTTGCACTTGGGCAAAACCTTCAAGGTTTCCAAAACCTTGAAGGTTTATAACTGATTATTTATCATTAATAAAACAATCAGTTATTAAATAGCAGTTTGACGAATCATCATATTTAACCCATTACCTAAGCATTCTTCAAAATCCGTTACAACAGAAAAACAAATATCTATTAGACATTATACCGATTTAATCTTAAGTGCTTGATTTTATTATATTTGTATTAATTTTAATTAAATCAATGGGTTAGGTTATATCGGTATAAACGCTATTAAACCGTTAGTCAATCGTTTAAAATACATATTTACTTCATTTTTAAAGGAGAATCAACAATGTGTTGGATTAAACATGGGATAAAACTGGGCTTAGTGATTAGCCTAGTTGGGGGTTGTGCGACGATGAAGGACAACGAGGATGTATTGGATGCGAATGCAGGTGCTTACGAGGCTCAGGATGCCGTCAAACAGACTCAAGAACAGGGAAGGCACGTTGAAAAACAGGGGAAGAAACAATTCAAACAATTGGCGGGTTCCAGAAAAGTCAAGTGGCAACAATTTCAAGCCAAAATGTTTGGCCTTGAACAAAGCACACAGTTTTTATCAGCACAGATACCCGAACTTCAAGCGAGTGGTACCAGTGTCGTCGAAAGCCAGAAAACCGATCTGCTGGAACGCATTCAGCAACTCAGTGCGGACTTTACCCAATTAAAGCAACAAACCGCTGCATCAAACGAGGTGGCGGTGGAACATCAGCAAAAGGCTGCCCAGTTGGAGAGTGAGGCTGCCCAGTTGGAGGAGATGTTACCCCCGCTATAGTAAATTTTGTTCAAACGGATACTATCCCTTCTAGGGATAGCATCCGTAAAAACATATTGAAAATATTCATATTTTCTTTTTTGTAGCTACTCAGCACCGAAGTGTGCGAATTATTATAGCCTGGGGCTTTGCGGCAGGTGCAGGTGTTTGTGATGTGGAGAGGGCGCAGCCCTGGGCTTTAATAAAGCGCCCTTTCAGGGCTGAGTCGTTATGATGTGGAGAGGGCGCTGCCCTGGGCTTTAATAAAGCGCCCTTTCAGGGCTGAGTCGTTACGAATTTTCATTCAAAACTTGGTCATTTTATCCCCCTTGTTAAAGTCCTAACCTATTGAATTTATTAGTATAAACTATAAAATTTAACGCCGTGTATATAAACCGTTGTACGTCATCATCTGATAACTGACAATTGATAACTGATAATTGATAATTGATATGATATTTAAAAATCCTAAAAAAAACTTCAATCTCTCCGAGGATCTTATCAAGGCTTTAGCTGAAAAAATTTTTCAAGAATTCGGTGTTACCCAAGAAGACGGTAAGGTATTAAGAGAATTATTTTCGCTGTATTATTTAAAAATGGGCGATTTTTCTGATTGGCTGACTGAAGTTGACAGTCATACTAATAGGTTATTGGAGAAAATAGATCAGGAAAGCGGTGAAAAAAAGGCAAAATGGCAGGCTCAATTAATTCAGTGGTGCTCTATGGCGGGTGCCTTTGCAACAACATTAAAGAAAACCAAAGCACAACAATTTTATCAACAGGGCATTAATTACGCTGAGTTCATTTTAGCGCAAGGGGAAACCGCCGAGGCAGTGCGTCAGCAGGTACTTAATCTTTACTTCAGTGCTGGTGTTTTGCAGGGACAAGCACCTTTCAATGATGCCGCGCAGGCGATTCAACTTTGGCAACGCGGCCTTGAACATGCTGAGACTTTTTTAACGCAAGGGGAAACCGCATCAAAGGTGCGTGAGCTGACACTTGAACTTTATGGGGCCACTGGCTTTACGCAGGCACAACCCCCTTTTAGTGATGTCGCGCAAGCCATCCAGTTTTGGCAACGCGGCCTTGAACACGCTGAGACGTTTTTAGCGCAAGGGGAAACCGCGTCAAATGTGCATCAGTGGGTGCTTCAATTGTACATTAACGTGGGAAATGCATTTAGACAAGCGCCTTTTAATGATGTCACGCAAGCATCCGAACTTTACCAACGCGGTATCAACCATGCTGAGGTATTTTTAGCGCAAGGGGAAACGGCTTGGGCGGTGCGCGGACGGGTGCTTGAACTTTACTTCAGTGCGGGCCTTTTGCAGATAAAAGCGCCTTTCAATGAGGCTGCACAAGCTTTTGATTTTTACCAACGCGGTATCAACCAGGCTGAGGCTTTTTTAGCGCAAGGGGAAAAAACGTCGGCGGTGCGCGAATGGGCACTGAAACTGTATTTCAATGCGGGGATAATGCAGATAGATGCGCCTTTTAATGATGCTGTGCAAGCTTTTGAATTTTATCAACGCGGCATCAAGCACGCTGAGGCTTTTTTAGTGCAAGGGGAAAAAACGTCGGCGGTGCGCGAGTTGGTGATTAATTTGTACTTCAACGCGGGCGTTTTGCAAAAACAAGCCCCATTCAATGATGCCGAGCAAGCTTTTGAATTTTACCAACGCGGTGTCAACCACACTGAAGCATTTTTAGCGCAAGGGGAAAAAACCTCGGCGGTGCGTGAGCGGGTGCTTAATCTTTATGTCAATGCTGGCGTTTTACAGGCACAAGTGCCTTTTAATAATGCCGCGCAAGCCTTTGAATTTTACCAACGCGGTATCAAGCATGCTGAGGATTTTTTAACGCAAGGGGAAACTGCATCACTGGTGCGTGAGCAGGTGCTTAATCTTTATGTTAACATTGGCGTTTTGCAGGGACAAACACCTTTCAACGATGCCACGCAAGCTTTTGAATTTTTCCAACACGGCATCAACCACGCTGAAGCCTTTTTAGCGGAAGGTGAAACCGCTTCACCATTGCGTGAACGGGTGCTTGAACTTTATGTCAATGCGGGCGTTTTACAGGCACAAGTGCCTTTTAATAATGCCGCGCAAGCCTTTGAATTTTACCAACGCGGTATCAAGCATGCTGAGGATTTTTTAACGCAAGGGGAAACCGCATCACCGGTACGTAAGCAGGTACTTAATCTTTATGTCAACGCGGGCGTTTTGCAAAGACAAGTGCCTTTCAATGATGCCGCGCAAGCACTTGAATTTTACCAACGTGGTCTTAACCATGCCGAGGCCTTTTTAGCGCAAGGGGAAACCACGTCAGATGTGCGTGAACCGGTGCTTAAACTTTATTTAAGTACTGGCGTTACGCATGCACAAGCACCTGTCAATGATGCTGTGCAAGCTTTTGAATTTTTCCAATGTGGCATCAATCACGCTGAGATATTTTTAGCGCAAGGGGAAACCGCATCAAATGTGCGTGAGCAGGTGCTTAAACTTTACCATAATGCGGGTTTTTTGCAGGAAAAAGCCCCTTTCAACGATACCAAGCAAGCCTTTGAATTTTATCAACACGGTGTCAACCACGCTGAGATATTTTTAGCGCAAGGGGAAGCCGCATCAGCGGTGCGTGAACAGGTGCTTAAACTGTATCGGCTTGCGGGTGTTATGCGGGGCAAACCGCCTTTTAATGATCTGGAACAGAAATTTGAATATTACCAACGTGGCTTTGAACATGCCGAGCAATTTCTCGCTCAAGGTGAAATCGCTTTTCCGGTACGCGAACAGGTGCTTAGACTGTACACAGATGCCGGTTTGGCGCAGGGACAAGCCCCTTTCAATGATGTCGCGCAAGCCTGCAAACTTTACCAACGTGGCCTCAAGCATGTTGAGACATTTTTAGCGCAAGGGGAAACAACGTCAAAGGTGCGCGAGCAGGTGCTTGAATTGTATGATGCTCTTACCGACGAATGGCGCACCAGCAGACAAAGGGGACCGAAAATATCGTATTTACCTCGGTTGGGGTTATGGTCTTGGGACAGTCTGGGCAAAACATTGCACAATTGGCATCGCCACTTGAAAATCTCTCATTCTCAGGCAGATTTCGCCAATTTCCTTGCTGGCTTCCAAAAATTACTGCATACTCTTTTGTTAGTTTGGCATAATCCGCAACGCGCCCATCGACACTTTGTTGCCACGGACACCTTACTGGCTATCAGCGAAAGCTTGTACGGACTGGCGCAAGCTGAGGAAAATAAGCGTTTACACACTGTTTATCGCTGTTTGCAAGAAGTGCAAAATTCGCCGATGGTACAGGAAGCACGAGATTTACCGTTGCAAAAACAGGCCTTAGAACAGCAATCACAAGCTCTCTGGCAAAAACTAGATAAACACCCTGAGGCTTTTGATGATTTGGCGACGTTGCAAAAACTGTCGTGGTGGAAAAAAATCAGTCACTGGCGGACAGTTGCTCAATTGCGTGACAACATACGGGTTTCTCTTCGACTCACCCCATATCATTTAGCTCAAAATTCTCATTGGCAACAGGCGGTTAAACGTTCCGAAAAGGTTTTGTTTTATTGGCTACGTGACGCGATTGACAAAAAACTGAATTTACCCAATCGTTTAGAAGAGTTACCCGCTATTGTTTTGGGAATACTCTTGGCAAACCGCAGTCAGGGGGAAGTTGACGCAAAGACTATTTTAGAAACATGGCAACACAATCCTCCTTGGCAAGATGTGGACTCTCTACAAGCGACATTGGCAGGCAGTGGTTGGCAAACATGGGTCAAAGCGAAAAAACCGGCTTTACGCATTTGGTTAGATTTATTAGGCAGCCATCCTACCGCCAAGCGTTTGACTATCGCCGACGAAATCGCTCATTTTGAACAGCCCCATTTGCAAAAATGGTTAGGTGAATTATTGGAAGGTAAGGCGGGAAAGCTGATCATGGGGTTGTCGGCTGCTTGGGAAACCGCTCAACAACAAGCCAGCCGTTTAGCGCAGTTGCTCACGGCCTTAATTGATCCCAATTATCGGTATTTTCAAGGCGATTGGTTTGCCGAGCGTGAGGTTAAGGACGAAATCTATTTGATGGCGTTGGCTGCGGTGATATTAGGTGATGCTTCCGAACAAGTCGAAACAGCGTTGCAAGTTTGGCTATATCAGCAAGGGTCATTTGATGAAAGCACACCAGTATTAGATACTCTTAACGCTTTGAAACATCGTTTTGATCGTGCTGTTTCTGTTTACCAACCCAGTTATCCGCCTTTGGGAGAGACGGTGCATGATTGGGCAAAAGTGTTGTTGGCGGAAAACCTTCGCGGTTTGGAAAATTTTGAAGATTTGGAAATGCTGTGGCAACTGTTAGAACGGGCGCGGATAGGGTTAACTGGTTTAACCCTGAAATTGCCCAATGATTGGAAAGAGACATTGGGCAAAGAATTATGGGAGGCTTTGGCAAGCAGTATCTCTTTGATTGAAAACGGTTATGAGACTGAGGGTGAAATGTGGCCGTTGTTCAAAATTTGGTTGGATCGGGTTAATGGTTGGTTATTGAAACCGCCTACCGTTGCCGCTTGTCAACAATATTTGCAGCCACAAGAGGCTTTGGTGCAACTATTTCTTGATCCGGTGCGACAGCGGTTTCGTGTGTTGTGGTTGGATAAAAATGGTTTAGTATTGAAAGACTTACCTGATGAATGTGCCCTTGAATCGGTGTGGTTAGAAAAACAGTTATCAGTTATCAGTGAGCAGTTATCAGTGATGGAAAGTGCGCCGGTGCGACTTTTGGCGGAGACTTTAAGCGACTGGGCGAGTGGGTTTTCACAGTTGACGGTGATATTTCCGGCACCGTTGGGGCTGTTGCCTTGGGAAACTTTGCCGCTGTTGGAAAGGTTGTTGGTACGGGAAATTAGTTTGGCGCATTGGTTACACACCTCTAGCCTGGGGTGTTAAATTTTGCGCCTAATTTTTCACCTATTTTTATTCCAAATCACACCCAAGCTGTCGGTGAAATATGGGTTTATATTGAGTTCATTATCGACAGCTTACCCACCCTACGAATCTACGAATCTATCCCCGTCTCAAGTTTATCAAAAAGCGGTTTTTTCGTACAAGGTTCGCCTTGTACTCCTGATAATATGACATCAAAAAGTTTGTAGTTTGTAGTTTGTAGTTTGTAGGGTGGGATCGTTGTCGCTAGAATCTCAAAAGAATATCAAGCTCGAACCGACAACGATCCCACCAAAATTATCATAAAAACAGGGTGAAATATTAGGAATAAAATAACTTTAAATTTAATACCCTACCTCTAGCCCCTCTCAAGAAGGGAGTCAACACACCCAAGAGGAGAGTGAGGCTCTGTTCCCCGCGACGCGCGCGGATGAACCGCGTTTTGATACCGAGTTAGAGTTTCGGTGTCCCTGTTCCCCGCGACGCGCGCGGATGAACCGTGGTATTAATAACAATAATCAATAGAGTTTATACTGATTTAACGTAACTCATTGATTTATTTGATATTGTCATTTTGATAAATTTAATAAAATCAAGCACTTAAATTAAATCGGTATAATGTCTAATAATAGATAAAATAAAATTCCGTGCGTTGTTTTTTATAGACTTCCCCACTAGTACAGCAAACACTAAGTTCGTATAACATTAGAGTTGTCCGGAAATAAGCCTGACGCTGCTTTGCCCCTTT
>QNER01000365.1 GCA_003646175.1 Candidatus Parabeggiatoa sp. nov. 1 | reverse complement strand
TTTCGGCTAAACCGTTTGGTGACATTGGAAACGGAGTGAGTCAGATGCGTCAAATCTTCTTGGACAGCATTGATTTTATTAGAAATATCCGCCGTGATATGGCCGGTGTCCTTTGGCACTTCTTGATTGGCCATTTGTTGTAGTGCATCAAGTTGCCTTTCAAGCTCGGAAAGGCCTTGATATACCCTGTCAAGTTTAGGAACTTTTTGTTGGCGTTTGCCTAAAACTTCGGCTATGGTTTCTTGGATCATAATTAATTATCTTGGCACACAGGCTTCAGGTCTCGTGCAAGGTTCGCCTGAAACGAATGATACCCATATTTAATTTATTTATAACCGTGAGTATAATTCAGCTTTAATTTAATATGATAATTATCATCAGTTAAAAAAAGCTTAGCATATTCAGGTGAATATTGGTACATCGCTTCAATTCGACTCCCAATAAAGGGATGAATCGATTTAACTTCCTCAAGCAGAACGGGGATTTGCGTCAAATCGAAAGCCTCGTCCTCTATTTGGCTCCGTTGCTTTCTAAATTGTTCAATATTAATTTGACCATACTTGTCCTCCAAACCGGTGATTAATTTTATGAGCGCACGGGCCGCAATTTTTTCCGAACCCACTAAAATCATACCCAGTCGATCTGCCGATATTTATGATTCGCGGGACCATTTTAGGAAAGTCAACAGGGCTACCTTCGTAATAATATGTTAAAACGGATACTCTCCCTAAGAAGGAAATCCGTAAAATAGGTTTCAATTCAAAATCGGTATAATATGAAATTCGGTAACTAATGGCACGCACGATAGCCAGGTAGTTACGCTGGCTATATTAATATACCCCTTTGGGGTAGGCTGTTGATAAAGAACTTAGTATGGTGGGCAAGCCGGTGCCTGGATTCAATTTGTCGGGGGCCGGCAAGCGGGCACTCGGTTCTCAAAAGAATATCAAGACTCGAACCGCCCGCTTGCCAACCAAAAACCACGATCCAACTTGAAGGACGGATGGTGGGCAAGCGGGCTTCACTATTGTCGTATTTTTTGAGAACCGAGCGACAGCGATCCCACCCTACACAGACTTGAAGGACGGATGGTGGGCAAGCGGGCTTCACTATTGTCGTATTTTTTGAGAACCGAGCGACAGCGATCCCACCCTACACAGACGGATGGTGGGCAAAAACAGACAATAAATTTTTGGCTTCAATAAGCTCTTTATCAACAGCCTACCTTTGGGGTTAGCACCATCGCCCGGAACCCATTATTCAGGATCAAGTCGAAAAATGTCATGAAGTGTTTCACACAAACTTTTGGCAGCAGCCAATTCGTTGGTTAATTGTTTAACCTGGGCTTTCAATTCAGCATTTTCAGCCTCAAGTTCCACAATTTTCGTTTCGCGTTGGTTAGTCTTTAATTGAGCGATTTGTTTTTCAAGCCATTTTAACAGCCGTTCAGTTCGCTCAAGTTTTTTGACTAACCCTCTTTTCTCTTCCTTAAGTATTTCAATGGCCCATAAAGTCTCATCAAATTCCGGCTCAGGCACGACTGAATCACCACTCTCACTTTGAAGTGGTGCCGTACTTTTTATCACAAATTGCATGGGTTTGTGCGTTGTCTCATCTATCAATTTGACACCGACATCAAACGGCAAACCCGCCAAAAAGGTTGCTTGTTTTTGACTAAAAACCTTTTCGATCAACTTCCCAACTGTACTCACTGAGCTGACTTTGATAGGGTTCTTAAGAAAGTCCCGATTCTGCAAGTCGTTCTGCTGAGGTAATTTCCTCAGGTATTTTACAAGCACATCACGATTTTTTTCATCGTCAACGTTCAACAGAACCAGTGGATAATAGGTTATGTCGTCTTCACCTCTTGCAAGGTTGTTATATTTTGGTGTGCATGCCGGATAAAATTCATTAAAACGTTTTTGTATGCCCGCTATTTTTCTAGGAATTTCCGGAATTAGAAATAACGGTTTATTTTGCTTCTTGCTAATGACATAAGGAATAACGCGGATACCTACCGCCCGGAGATTCTTGTGGGAAGTGGTAACATAATTTGTGTCTACTACAGCACCAATACCGGTAATACGCACTTTACCACGAGTTTTAACCTTTCGCCACTGTTTGGAACGGTTTGGCTTATTTATACAGTATCCCGCCAAATTAATTGGCAAAGCAAGCACATAGCTGTTGCGGAAAACATTACCCCATGTTTTCGCATCCGGTGACGACACAACGGATACTGTGGTACACACCCAAAAAAAGCCAACCATCAAACTACTCAGAAGAAATTGTGATATTTTTTGCATGATTACCTCCTTTTTGTAGATAACATTATTGCAGTGCCAAGCGAAAACCAACCGTTCCAAAGTACTTCTTTCACAAAACGGCTTTCCAGTAAATTTAAGCTTGGGAGAGGTTGTTTTTGGCACATTTCTATTTTTCAGTTTGACAAGAACCAATGTTCCCAACCGGTAAGTATGTATGTTGAATGTGAATTCGAGGTTCAAGTTTTTCGGAGAAAAACTTTAGCCTCGAATAGGCTTTCAGGTGAAAATTTTAGCGCGCAAAAACTTTTACCTGAAAAGGTGAGTGGGTTTTGGCTTAATCTTAAAATAATACCACACCCCAGCCAAGGTAAAAACTTTCAACGTGTTTCATACCTTTATTATTTTATCAGGTTTGATGGTGTTGTTCCGCAATCATCGCGAGTTTAGGCAGTTTCCCGCCACATCACGCAACGCAACATGATGGATATATTCTATTTTATCAAACAAATAGCGGCGTCTCCCCCACCTTCACATACTAACCATAGTCCTCCCCGCGCTTGGCACCTCGCGTATGAACGGCCGCACTAATGAATGAATTTTGTAATATAATAATTATACCTGAAATAAGTCTTCGGCTATGGTTTCTTTGCTAGTCCCTACAAACCAATAGAGGTGTTCAAACTTTACGAATCGACAATCGCGAACCGCGAACTAGCATAGATGTTCATATAATTAATTTCACAAGTCAAAATTAACGGATACTATCCCATCGAGCGGGATAGCATCCGTTTCGTTACATTATTTTTCTGAAAAGCTATAGTTGTAAGCTTAAACTATCAAACCCTTGAACCAATTCGTAATTTCTTATTAATACGGAGTCCAAACTTTAGTTTGGAAAAGCTTGGACTCCTCTGGAAACAAAACCATGAAAATAGCCGTTTTTGCCGATTTACACGGACGCATTTTTTTGTGTCTCAAGCTTGTTGAAAGGCTGCAACGCGAAAGAAATATTAAAATCGATTTAATTCTCCAATGTGGCGATATGGGGATTTTCCCAAATCTTCAAACCTTGGATAAAGCCACCCTTAAACATGCGAAATGTGATCCAACTGAATTAGGATTCCACCGCTATTTTGTCAAGCCGCAACCTCAAGTCGCCGCTTTGTTGGAAAAGTTAACGTGTGATATGGTTTGTGTCAGGGGTAATCACGAAGATCATGATTTCTTAAATCAGTTAGAGGCACAAACGCAAGCCCCAAGATTTGCTGTTGATTGTTATGAACGCATTTTTATTGGTAAGACGGGCTCGTTACAAACTTTCCAATTCGGCGATGCTCAGTTCAATCTCGTTGGCATCGGGAGAATTGGTTTACCCGCCCACAAAAACCCCAGCGAAAACCAAACGTATATTCAACCTTATGAAAAAGCCACGTTAGAACAAAAGCACCCGAATGTAAACCAAGAATGTGTGGATATTCTTATCAGCCATGATAGCCCGTTGAATTTTGTCACCACCGGCTTTGGTATGCCAGAAATCCGTGATTTTTTGATGGTTCACCAGCCCATTTACCACTTTTTCGGGCACACCGGCACCCCTTATGATTTACAATTGTTTGATAATAAGGTGACGCAATCATGCAAAATCGCCGAGTTAACTTGGGAAAAAAGTGGGTTATTGCCAGAGGGTTGTATGGTGTTGATAAATTGGCAAAATCGGTTTGCTCATCAAATTGAAGTGATTAATGATGAATGGCTAAAAGAGTACACGCGGGCGGGTTGGGAATATTTGTAATTTATACTGGAAGTACAGCGCATTGAAGGATTTGACGGATTTTCATATTCAAATGTGGAGGCGGTGTTTAACCATGATGATTGGTTTCTGGGATTCGCTGTACTAAGGTAACTCCAAATGTAACATACCAAAAAACCTACCTAAATCACTTACTTTTTTCAACCCTGAAGGGGTTGAATGTGAATAGCCCCAGGTGCAACCTGGGGTTGCTTTGGTGGCAGGGTTGAATGTGAATAGCCCGTAGTGAAACCTAGAGTTGCAGAAAAACATTTTTTGAATCTATTTTGGAACCCCAGGTTCCACCTGGGGCTATTCACATTCAACCCCTTCGGGGTTGTGCGTTTTAATATTTTTATGAACGATTCGCCTTTGTACTTCATGCAATCGGGAAACGCTATAGTTAATTTCACAAGTCGAAGTTAACGGATACTATCCCTAAGAAGGGATAGCATCCGGAAGGTGAAGTTATTTTTCTGAAAAACTATAGGAATCTGTCGGACTTAATGGCTAACTTATTGTTTATACTGAAATTTTAATTTTGAATTCAATTGATAAATCACTTGTATATCAATAACTTAACACAACAAGCCCGACAGACTCCTAGGATTCGCTGTACTAAACTGATAGCTGCTAAGCAGCTTATAAGGAATTATTAACCATGAACTTAAAACCAGTTTTATCGCTAGGCAGTATTTCATTGCTACTCACAACCCCTAGCTTTGGTAGCGATAACAATCATTCGCCTGCGATGTCTGAAGGTAATGCCACTCTGATTGGACGCGCGATTTTACCCGCCGCTACCTTTGCCGATGGCACCACTTCTGGCACTAAAATTGGTAAAGGCCCAATTAATTATGTCAGTATTCCTTTTGTCAATAAACAACCGGTGCAAGGTTTTTCGGCGGTTTTGGACAATGGCAATGGTTCTTTTTTGGTGATGTCGGATAATGGTTTCGGTAGCAAGGGAAATTCGGCTGACTATCATCTGCGCGCTTATACCATTCGCCCCGATTTTAAAACCAAGACGGGAGGCACTGGTACGATAGCGGTGGAAAGTTTTATCGAACTGAGGGATCCAAACAAACTTGTCCCGTTTGCCATTACCAATCACTTTACCAACGAGCGTGTGCTGACGGGGGCTGATTTTGATATTGAATCTTTCCAAAAAGCCCCCGACGGTACTTTTTGGTTTGGCGATGAATTTGGACCATTTTTGCTGCATACCAATGCACAAGGTGTTTTGTTGGCACCACCCATTCCATTGCCCGATTTTGATAATCCCGGCAAAGACATTCGTTCCCCGCAAAATCCCTTCAATCGCCAACCAGCGCAATCCTTTCGCGCTAAAGGCAGTGGCGGTTTTGAAGGCATGGCTATCACACCGGATGGTAAGACACTGATTCCTTTGTTGGAAAAACCGCTCAGGGGTGGTGAGAACAATATCTTGTTGATGCATGAATTTGATATTGCCAGTCAAACTTATACAAGTGTCCGTTATAAATATCCGTTGGATGCCAGAGGCAAGTCGGTTGGTGATTTTGTGTTGTTTGCGCCTGACAAAGGTTTGGTGATTGAGCGGGATAATTCGCAAGGCCAGATGAATGGTTTTAAGATGATTTATAAAGTCACGCTCAACGGCGATGGTGAATTGGTAGACAAAACCCCGGTTGCCAATTTGCTCAAGATTGCAGATCCCAATGGTATTTCCGAAGGCGATTTTGGTGATATTGGTATTGGAGAAACCTTTGGCTTTCCATTTGTGACCATTGAAGATGTCGTGGTATTAGGCAATCACCAAATCGGTGTGTTGAATGACAATAACTATCCGTTTAGCATTGGGCGGCATGTTGGTAGCAGGCAACCTGATGATAATGAGTTTATTATCATTGAGTTAGAGGGCGACGTGTTGCAGTGAGAAGGAGAAAGGTACTTTGATAATGTCATATTATCAGGAGTACTTCGCTCCCTTTGTACAAGGTTCGCCTTGTACTCCTGAGCAATTATAACCAGTTATCTTCCATAAACGAATTGGGAAGTCAATCATCATGGCTAAATACCATCCCCCACCCAATATGAAAATCAACGCAATTGATGGCTCACAAATAATGCGGCTGTAAGCAGCACTAGGGCACCGCCTTGGTGAGCCGCTGCTAACGGAACCGGCACATAAAGTAGTAAAGTGGAAATGCCCAGCGTTATTTGTATGCCCAAAATAATCACCAGAGTATGAAGTCCCCAACGGGTTCGGGTGGGCAAATTAACTCGTCTCGCAACAAGCCACAACGTTGGAATGATAAAAAAGAGCAAGGTGGCAAGTAGGCGATGATCAAATTGAACGGTTGTGATATTCTCAAAAAAATTCCGCCATAACGGTTCCAGCGCGAATAAGCCGTTTGGTATCAGGTGCCCCCCCATCAGGGGAAAAGTATTGTAAACGAAACCGGCTTTAAGCCCGGCGACAAAGCCGCCAGAAAGCGCGGTAATAAATATTAAACCTGTCACAGTCCATGAAAAAGTTCGGATCTGTTGAATATCACCGCTTGAGATTGGATTAGTTTTAGGGAACAACAAATCCAGTGCCACCCAAAACAGGTAGGCATAAATAATAATAGCCAAACCAAAGTGAGCGGTGAGTCGGTATTGGCTGACATGAGGATTATCAACCAAGCCACTTTTCACCATGTACCATCCCAACAGTCCTTGCAAGCCACCCAAAATAAATAGCGTAATCAGCTTGGGAATCAAAGATTTATTAATTTTACCTTTGATAATGAAATAAATCATCGGGATCAGGAAAATCAAACCAATGGCACGCCCAAGTAGGCGGTGTGCATATTCAAACCAGAATATCGTTTTAAATTCTCCCAAACTAATATGGGCATTTTTGAGTTGATATTCAGGATATTGCTGATACAGTTGAAAAGCCGTTTCCCAATCGGCATGGTTTAGGGGTGGCAAAATCCCCATAATGGGTGCCCATTCCACCATGGATAACCCGGAGCCAGTCAGCCGAGTCACACCACCGAGTATTACCATAGCAAATATGGTTATGCAGCAAATCAAAAGCCAGAGAGCGATTGGCTTATATTTATTTTGAATGTTGTTCATTTTCGCTTCCATTTATGAGTTTTCAGGTTGCCGTTTTATTCGCATTACAAGAATCCATTCCTCCGGTAACTTCAGGGCACTTCAATCCAACCAGGGGCGTTGCCCCTGGCTATATTAACGCCGCCCCGTTGGGGCTAGAGCCCCTTCGGTGCGTATTATCTACGCCCGTGGCAACGCCCCTGGAACTCTATCCTCCCCACTATCCACCCCACCCGACAATAGAAAATTGACAGAGTACTAGGGCGTGTCATCAATTAAAGTCACACCCCTGAAAGGGGATAACATACCAGCCTGGGGCAACGCCCCAGGAATGATTTATTTAGAATTTAAGCCCTGAAAGGGCGATACATTATGTCA
>QNER01000364.1 GCA_003646175.1 Candidatus Parabeggiatoa sp. nov. 1 | reverse complement strand
TGCGGCACTGAAAATAATTGGCAATAAAAAAATAATTCATTATTTTTCAATGGTTTGTCATTTTTCTGGTAACACAAAGAGGCGAATTCAGTCTATATATATAACACAGTTGATAACCTGAGCCAAAAATTTTTGTGCTTTAATTTAACCGATGTGTGTGCAAATGTTTTTTTGTATCATCATCAATAATATTATGGAGGTATTTATATAGTCTAAAATAAATCAAATGGGCAAGATTCATTTGATAGGTTTAATTTATCTTGACAATGTCATATTAACAGGAGTACAAGGCGAACCTTGTACGAAAAAACGGCATGGTGATTGGAATGTAACATTGTCAAGTTATAATAGTCTAAAATAAATTTCATGGGCAAGATTCATTTGAGAGGTTTAACTTATCTTGACAATGTCATATTAACAGGAGTACAAGGCGAACCTTGTACGAAAAAACTGCATGGTGATTGGAATGTAACATTGTCAAGTTATAATAGTCTAAAATAAATTTCATGGGCAATATTCCTTTGAGAGGTTTAACTTTTCCGCGGGATTTTATGAAAGTCGGTTTTCGGTTGGCAAATCCTGATGAAACGTGGTACTTTGATACTAAAACCGTTGATTGACAGCTTGGCATAAAAATGGAGGTAGTGGTTGTGTGGTGTTTTAAGGGCGCAGGGCTTTGGAATGCGTTGCACTACCCGTTTAGTACGTTGTTTTATTGCGGTGCGTTGCTCGGCAATTTTGATGAAATCTTAGTTTCGACTTCATTCTAACTAACGGAGGGACATATATTAATGGCACTGACTTAAGTAGTGCCCATCCAGAAACGCTCACAATTGTCTGAATTAGAATTAACTAAATTTTTAAAAATTTCAGAATAACACCTATTTTTCCTATCACTGTCTATTCTGAAAATTCTGATTCTGACAGAAAATGAAGGCGAGCATTTTGAAACGTAGAAAACTAAAGGAGGGCTTATTTATGAGGGTTGTATGGGTAGCAATTGCTTTATGCAGTTTGCTAGGGATACAGCATGTGATGGCGGGGTGTGAGAACCGCTATAAGATAGGGGTGCATTTTAACCTTTATCATGATTTTGTAACAGTAGAGGAGAATATCCAAAATTATCTCTCCTCCACAAAAAAGGCAAAATCATTTTTAAAAACAGCTTCTTGCGGAGTAGACTACAAAGGAGTTAAAGTAGACTACGAAGTAGAATGTGAAATCCTGAAAATTCGAGAAAAGATTGCGTCGAATGAACCACATAGAGAAAAAGGAAATGAGTGCCTTGACCTCGTGGTTTCAACCGAGATGCATTGGAATGAAACTGAGTATGCACAAGGACAGATGGACTTTTCTGCTTATTTAGAACTTGCCAACATTTTGCAGGAACATGGCATTAAGATGAGTCTATCGTTAGGTGTTCAAAGTGTTCCTAGTTGGGTGGCAGAAACTAAGTACGCAAACGATCAACTCGAACACACCAATGATCTTCGGTATAAACCAGATTCTCCAATGTGGAAGACACATGCAAAACCTTGGCTTGAAGCTGCCATAAACAAATTCTCTGAAAAAGGTTACATAGGACCGAATAAGAAAAAATTGATTCAAGAGATTATGATAGGCAATGAGGTTATGTTTACCGAAGAGTCTGTCAAAAAGGAAGGTTTATGCAACCAAGATGACGAAGATGACAAAAATAAGAGATGTATTGATGCTGATGAACAATTAGCTGGACTTTTCCACAAATTGTATGGATATGTGCAAACAGCTTTGAAAAGCAATACAGTTCCTATAAGTTGGCGACTCGCATACGGTGCTTTTGGGAACCCATATTCTGGGATAAACCCAGACAAACTTTTTAATGATAATCTTCCCGGTTTTTTTGCTATAAACGTTTATGAAGGCTGCCGTGGAACTGCAAAAATCTGGGATTCATCCGATTGGTACACTTCTAATAAATTAGTTCAAAAAGAGAATGGTTGTACTTGGGAAGATGATGAGAAATATAAAGACTGTTTGAAACATGGAGGTGACAAGACAAGTTGCACTTCGGAACATGCAGATAGGACAAGCGATTTTTATGCACAGGCAATACATCGCGTAAAGCAGTATCAAGATAATAATAAATTTATCTATTTTTCTGAATTTAACGAAGAAGGGGGTGTGGGCAGCTTACCGTTTGAAAGAGTGATTCTTCGTACCAAGAAAGATGGAGTTACCCATTGGGCATTTTTTGGATGGAATGTTGGTGGAGTCTATAATATTACTCCAGAAGAGAAAAAAGGTCTTAAAACAGCCTTTGGTTTATTTTTCTTTTCAGATGTAGGTAACATTAATTCCAATGCCATGAACGCAATTGCTGAATTAGTCCTCATGGGTGTCATAGATGGTAATGATGACGGCACCTTTGCGCCTAAACGACTTGTCAACCGGGCAGAATTTTCCAAAATGGTGGTGTTAGCAGCAGAAATGCCTTTATTGGAAGTAGTAGCAGGAGAAAAAGTTTTTCCTGATGTGGTAATGGGTTCATGGTATGAACAGTATGTGAAAACGTTATCTGAAAAGAAGGTAAATGGAAACGACGAGTTTGTGGTGGAAGGCTATGATGATGGTACTTTCATGCCCGAAAAAACCATTAATTTTGCGGAAGCGGCAAAAATAGTAACGCTTGGTTTTGATTTAAAACCACGAAAAGCTAAGGAAGGCAATGAAAAATGGTATGCAAGATTTGTAGAATGTGCTAATAACTTACAAATTTTGTCTCCTATGTCTGAATCTGAACTCTCTGAATTTGCTACAAGAGAACAAACAGCTTTAATGATATACAATGCCTTAAAGACTACAGGCAATTGCGAACAACCAATACAGTAGTGCAGGAAAGCGAAAGTTTCGATACCATCGAACCATGAGCTAAAGCTCATGGCAAAATGGTATTTTTCCGCTTTCCTATAGGAGTTTAAGGAGATACCGATTATGAAATTAAAATATTCATATCCATCACTGTTATTTGTGTTAGCACTCACTCTATTAATGAGTAGAGTGGCTAATGCCCTTTGCATCGGCAACGACTACGAGCAACAAATGTCCTCACAAAGTACATTCTTGCCCGTAGTCAACTTTGCCAATGCACCCTCAACCATTCCTGCCAACCAAACCCTCTCTTTAACCGCAGAGGCTAAAGTTGATATAGGCAAAGGCGGTAAATCCTCTTTTTACTGGTGTGCGGACGGGGGATATTTAGAAAAGGATCCCCGCTTTCCCAATTATAACACTGTCAAATTTACCGCCCCGGCATCAGTCGGCCAAACGGTTAAAGTCGGTGTTCAAGTGGGTGATGGGCTTGGTTATATGTTTAATCAAGTTATCTCTGTTAACGTCACCAGTCCAAGCACCAACACCTGCACAGCGACGTTAGTCTATGATAACCAAGTCGCCACTTATCCAGCCGATACCGTGGTGGCAGGAACGGTTGTTACCCAACAATGGCGGCTAAAAAATGAGTCCAATTGCGAGGCCAATGGTTATCAATTAGCCGTTTACCCCAATAATGCCACCCATGATGGCAATCCCTACCATTACCAAGAAAATAGTCTCACTCAAAACTCATTTTCTATACCACAATATGAGCGTGACTATGTCACTGCGGTGTTTTACGCGCCTGAGGAGCCGGGCATTTATCAACTCCACTTTGATATTGTTGCCGATGGTAAGCCATTAACGCCCCTTCCCGACGGCCGTTTGTTTAGCGAATTTGAAGTGATCGCAAACGACAATAACACACCGCCATCGACATTCGGCGCGGTGAGAGGCTATATTTGGCCCAAAGAAGCCCGAACAGACGGCGCACAGTGGCGAGTGGCGGGTTTTGGTAACTGGCATAAAAATGCGGAAGTGGAAGGCGGCTATACGGTGATGGACTATACCTTTGAATGTAAAGAGATTCTGGGTTGGATAGCCCCTACGCCTACTACAATCAGCATGTTGCCGGGTAAACCCATCAACGCTTCTTGTGATTATCGGAAATCCAACCCAATCGCAGGCCCCGCCGGTGAATTAACCGTCACCTATAACAAGGATGAATCTAAATTCTACTTGGACTATGGGGTCAATGGTTACACGGATTATATGGTCATTGACTACGCCTTCAATGGTGCTCATTGGACACCGGCCTTTAAAAAGTCCATCCGCACCATTAAACAAGGTAAGCAACCGGTGGCGATTAACGGTGCTGATGATGTGAACGTGATGTATTTCCGGCTTGAAGCCACTAACACTTCAACCAATGAAACCTTCACCAGTGACATCGTCACTGTCAACTATGACGCTGAGCCGACTGTGATCGTGGAATCCCCCACTACGCCTGAATTATTTAGTTTAGGCAGCGAAACCTATTTAAAAGAGGTGGAACTCAATTGGCTCAAGATTGTCGATTCCAAATATCGGGACAATGTGGATTATTACGAATTCCGATATGCGACGAATAACAGTTTTGCCAATGCCAACACATTAAATATTGGTAATCCGGCAACGGGCTCTAATATTTATGAAGTCATCAGTCATAAGGTGAGAAATCTTCAGGACGACAACACCTATTATTTTAGGATACGCGCCGTTAATCGCGTTGGTACCAGTTCTTGGAGTAACACAGAGAGTATTGGTATCAATGCCCAAGATTTCCCTTACTTTGTGTTGAGCGATTTTCAACCTCAAGATAGCGCAACTGGTATTGGTAAAATGCCCAGACTGTCTTGGCAAGCTGTGGATACGGATGGTGATCCGTTAGATTTCTATGTTGTGTATGGCACCGAACCCAATAATCTGCATAAATTAAGGGCTTTTCAATCTGACTATGAAGGCCAGAATTGGCTTGATTTTACCGCGGAAGGTAAAAGTCCATTGCCCACCAATGCCGATATTTATTGGCAAGTCTTACTTCGGGAGCAAGGACGAGACAGTAATTACTATGGGGGTGAATACATTAAATCGCCGTTGCTGCGCTTTAAGACGGTGGCGAGCGGCCCCGACTTGGCAATCACCAACGTTGAACTGGCCGGCACCATCCAACCCGATTCGACAGTGCCCTTTAAAATAACTGTTACAAATCAAGGGAATGAAAGTTTGGATCGTATCAGATGTATCGAAAGCGTCTATATTAAAAATGGCTCTGAACACCCGTTTAGAAGTGGGCATAGCTGTCCAAAACAATTTCTTGCTGCCGGCGAAGCAGAAATCGTTGATGTCAACATCCGGTTTGCGAGTGGCATAGAAACATCCAATGGTAACGTTTATGATAACGTTCTGATTGCCGGCGACAGTCAAATTCGCTTTCAGTTTGCCATTCCTGACGCTCAAGACATGAGTAGTGCCAATGATGCCAAGACTTACCCGGTTCATTATAGCAGCACTGGGCCAGTCATTAGCTTTTTCCAACTATACGAATGGGGGCAAATGTACGATAGCTCTGAGCCATTTTGGGTAAGAATGGGTAAAAACCTTGAAGTCGTAGTGCAAGCTGAAGACGATATGCGGATTGAAGAATTAACCCTTCAATATCGTCTGCGTCAAAGTGATGAATGGGCAACGGCACTGGTTCAAGCCAATGATCATAGCAGTTTAACGCCAGAAAATTACGACTTGCCTATTCCAACCACGATTTCGCCCACTGACGAGGCACAAGTGCGTGTGATTCTCCGTGATAACGATAATCAAGAAACCATCAAAACGTCAGAGGTGTTTTCTATTGTTTCCGGTCAGTTAGAGGCCGTGATCGAACCACTATCGCCAACTTATATGGTAGGTACCAATTTGGCTTATCAAATTACGGCTGATGCACCAAATGGTTTGGGTAAAATTGAAGTTACTTTGGTATGTGATTCGCTGCACCACTCTATTTATACGGAAATTGTAGAAAATAGCACCCAGCCGCTAACACTTGCCAATTCCTATCAATGGGCTATTCCTAATGGCAGTTCTTACGCTTCATCTGATTGCCATTTGAAGCTATGGGCGGGTGATTTACGTTACAATATTAGAGAAGTCACTTCAAGCCAATTTGCAATTGGTCATGCTGATAGTGATGGCGATGGTATCCCGGATGATTTTGATCCAGACGATGACAATGATGGGTTGCCTGATGTCTATGAGGCACAATATGCTTTTCTCAACCCAAATGATCCTTCAGACGCAGCCGCAGACGAAGATGGTGATGAACGTACTAACTTAGATGAATATCTACAAGGTACAAATCCACAAGTGGCTGACACACCACCCGTTACAAATGCTAAGATTGTTGATGTGGTTGGCTGTTATGAACATACCCTTATTTTGGATGAAAAAGGTAGAGTATGGGCATGGGGCAACAACCAGCTTGGTCGACTGGGTGATGGCACAACTGAAGATAAAACGACACCGACTCTTTTGTCAGATTTAAGTGGTGTTGAAGCACTTGATTGTGGTTATCGCTTTACGGTAGCCCTTAAAGAGGACGGTACTGTCTGGACGTGGGGTGAAAACCGTTTTGGACAACTTGGTATTGGCTCTACCACCGATCAACTGGTGCCCGTTAAAGTCAGTAGCTTAGCGAATGTAAAAGCTATAGCGGCTGGTGCTGGTCATATAGTCGTACTCAAAGAAGATGGCACCGTTTTAGCTTGGGGACACAATGATGCTTTCCAAGTGGGTGTCAGTAATACCAAGAAGCAACTGTCGCCAGTCCTAGTCAATGGGCTAACGGGTATCACAGCTATTGCTGCTGGCAATAATCACTCTGTGGCCCTGAAAAATGGTGAGGTTTGGTCCTGGGGTTCAAACAGTTACGGCCAGTTTGGGAATGGTACGAGTAATACAAAAACATCTACTCCTGTTAAGGCTTATTTAACCAGTGTGACTAAAATTGCTGCGGGTTATTCACGCACTTTTGCGGTAAAGAATGATGGCACGGTTTGGTCATGGGGTTACAACAATAGTAATTGTGTATTGGGTGATGGTACTGGTTTGGATAGAAGTAGCCCTGTTCAAGTCATCAACTTAACTAATGTGGTTGATATTGCAGTAGGGGGTGATCATGTTATTGCTCTGAAGCAGGATGCTTCCGCGTGGGTTTGGGGCAGTAATTCAGAGGGTCAATATGGAAATGGCACCACCTCTTACAGCAAAACACCAGTACCGAGTACCACCTTCACTGATGTCGTTGAGATAAATGCAGGAGGCGCGCACAGTATTTTTCTCAGAGAAGACAGTAGTGTTTGGACAACCGGGGCAAATAATAGAGCCCAACTCGGTGATGATACAACTGAATACAGAAGTAGTCCGATTAAAGTGGTGTTTGAAGGGATTGAAGATGATCCCAAAGATGATGACGAGCCGGTTTTACCTATCCCAAACAACGGCGACGGCAATGGCGACGGCATACCTGATAGCCAACAAACCAATGTTGTCACATTACCCAGTGCGGCAGGCAATACTTACCTGACTTTGGCTGTTGAGGGATGTAGTGCCCAAAATGTTAAGACGAAAACGGAAACCGAC
>QNER01000363.1 GCA_003646175.1 Candidatus Parabeggiatoa sp. nov. 1 | reverse complement strand
GATCATAGAGTCGGCTAAACCAAAATTGGTGCCCATAAACGGAATCTGTAAGGCATCAACAAATAGAGTGGTTTCCTTTTCTCCCGCTTCAAGTTCAAAACTAACAACCCCACCGTGATCCGTTAAATATTTCTTAGCCAACGCATGATGAGGGTGGCTAGGCAAGGCAGTATAATAAACCTGTCGCACCTTATCATGCGCTTCCAGATAACCAGCTAACTTTAGACCGACTTCATTGAGATGATTCATTCTCAACGGCAAGGTTTTCATACCACGGTTCAGAAAAAATGCGGTATTCGGGTCAACAATGGCACCAGTAACGTTACGATAGTTCCTAATCTGCTCAATCAAATCGGCTGATCCGGAAACTGTTCCAGCTAATATATCGCCATGTCCAGCCATATATTTGGTGGCACTATGAATAATCAGGTCAGCCCCAAAATCAACCTGTTGCAAATTGATGGGCGTAGAAAGGGTGCTATCAACAATTAACAAAGTATCGTCACGAAGTTGCTCTTTTATCATCGCGATATCGACTAAATAGAGATGAGGATTACTGGGCATTTCGATAAAAACCAACCTAACATCTTCACTGTAGTGTGCCTTAAATTGGTCCTCAAATTGCTTGGTATCAGACTGGTACAAAGGAACAGCAGTTATGCCAATTTTGCTCAACATCTCCATGCATAGTTTGCGAATGTTACGATAGGTCAGCCCCGTATAGAGAAGTTTATCATCTTGCCCAAGGAAGGTTAATAAACTGGTCGTAATGGCACTCATGCCAGAAGGGAAAATCAACGCGTTTTCCATCTTGTCCAGAGCGGCCACTTTTTCCTCTACCTCTAGCCAGCTTGGATTGTCATAACGACCATAGCGACCTAATTTTATTTCTTGCTCATGCTGTTTGATTATTTTAGCCGTGTCTTGAAAATAGTAGGTCGCAGTTTGATAAATGGGCGAAATTAAACTGTTTGAATAAGAAGTCTTCTTTTTATTTGTCACACTTCACTTCCTCGTTTGCAAAGATTAGTATTTTGTTTTAGCGTATAAAGCAAAACTCACAATGCCAATCACTTCAAATCACATGTTTTGTATTCCATTTATTTTTTTGACAGTTCGTCATGTTTAGTGTACTTCAGCAAAGGCAACATGGTATTAGTTAAACCAGTAGCTGTTCCCGCATAAAATAACATGACTGCTCCCAAAATACTTAAATGGAAGAAGAGCATTCCGCCTAAACAAACCACGCCAGGTACGATAGTAGTCAAATAATTAATATGGAGATTATTTTCAAAATTATTAGAAATTTCAAATAATTGATTTATTTTATCAAGACTGCTATCCATTAAAATAATTTGGGCCGTATCAGTAGCCGCTGTCGAAGCGCCGCGTAAAGAAATAGAAACATTGGCTTGTTTGAGAGCGATGGCATCGTTTATACCATCGCCAACAAAACAGACAAATTTGCCACTGCTTCGCAAGTCAGCCACCAAGTCACCTTTTTGTTCTGGTAAGATTTCGGCAAAATAATGGTCAATTTTTAATTTTTTGGCCAGATTGCGTGTCGCTTGTTCGTGGTCACCAGAAATGATGTACAATGACATGCCACGTTGTTTCAGTTGATGGATGATCTCCTGTGCTTCTGGGCGAATGCTCGGTTGCAATTCAATCACCCCTGCTAATTTATCATCCAGTGCTACATAAACCAATGAATGTCCATTTTCGTCACCTTGCGCTTGCAAGGTTTGTATATTCGGTGGTATAGCGATACCTTCCTTGTGCATAAAGCGGGTACTGCCGACGCGCACAATTTTCTCTTCGATTTTGACCTGAATGCCATAACCCACTTGATAGGCAGCTTCATCAATCAGCGGTGGATTTAGCCTACGCTGCTTGGCCGCTGCAACTATCGCTTTCGCAATCGGGTGTTTCTGACGATATTCTGCAGCCGCTGCATAGATCAGCAAGTCTTCTTCAGTTAAGCCATTAATCAGCGGGTACAGATGACCAACTTGCGGTTGTTCCAAGGTTAAGGTACCGGTTTTATCAAACACCACTGTATCCACTCGTTGCAACATTTCTAAAGACCGTCCATCTTTAATCAGAATCCCATTTTTGGCCATGAGATGGAGGAAATTTAATACCGTCAAGGGCCCTAACAGACGCATGTTATAGCCTAAACTAGAATTCAGCACAACAAGTGCCGCATTGGCACCCAGTACCGGCCAAGCAACAGCACTTGCAAGCAAAGTTGGCAGTACAAAGCGATCGGCTATTTTTTGGCCACGCGCACGTAAGGTGTCCTTATAGTCGCTGGTTTTTTGCAAAATATCGCCAATTTTAGCGGTGACTGTCTCTTTCCCGGTGCTTTCAACTCGAATACCAAGCCGTCCGGTCAGCACTATGGTAGCCGCAAAAACGTCGTCTCCTGCTTCTTTTTCTACCGATTGTGATTCCCCTGTCAAGGTATGCTGATCAATGGTTGCTAAACCTTCGGAAACAATGCCGTCAACTGGAATGACTTCTCCAGCATTGACTATCACAATATCTTCTTTGTGTATAGCCGAAAACGATACTTCCACCTCCACCCCCTCTCGTTTCACCCAAACGAAGTGTGGTTGTTGACCAAACATATTCGCTAATTGCCGATGCGAATTGTCTTCAGTTTGTATCAGCAGTTTTAAACTCAATATACCGAAAAAAATGAGGAAGGCCACCAATAATAAATATCCCATTGCTATCAAGCAAATCAAAGTAACAAAGTCAAGTAAATAAGTTGTGATACGACCCATCTTCAGATCTTGATATCCTTTCTGGACGATGGGAAATATGAGATAGATAGTTCCGGCGATGACAACAAGTTTTAACTGCGGAAACATCCAAGCCCCGACTATACCCAAAATAAGACCGACAAAGAGACGAATACGTTGGTTTATCCCTTGTAGAAGGGCGTTAGGTTTCTGATTTTTAGAAACTGGCATCATCTCATTCAGTTGCTGATGCCGTACTTCTCCACCGGTTAATGGAATTAACACCGCTTTTTTGAAAGCTCGTAACGTCGTTTTAGTTTTTTGATACCAATTATAAGGTACTTGCTTGGCTTTTGGTTGGTTACTTTTAGCAGACAATGTTCGAGTCTTGCGCTTTTTATGGCGATATCGGAACGCTAATGCGCCACCAATAAGTAAAGTTTCAATAAGCATTAAACTACTATCCTATTTTAGATGCTATAGACGGATACCACCCCTAAAATGAATGGTATAACCACGTTGAACAAACACGCAATTAAGACTTAGTACCTGGGCATAAATAACTTGCTCATTTTAGTTATAAAGTATATATAAAATCAGCAAGTTATCTTTATAATGGAAGCAACTTATTCTTGCCAGGATACTTAGTAGCCCTGATTTCGATCTATTGCATACTCCAATGGTTTTCCCGATAGACTGCAATCTATCGTATCGAGAATGCAATCGGCTAGATCGTCAGGATGACCCGGAGCAGAAATATGGGGAGTTAAGATAATGCGCGGATGAGACCAAAAAAGGTGAGCTTTAGGCAAAGGTTCGGTATCGAATACGTCCAAACACGCGTAGGCAATTTGACCTGAATCTAATGCACTTAATAAATCGGCTTCTACCAAGTGCTGGCCTCGACCAACATTAATTAAGTAAGTCCCTGGAGGTAAAGCTGAAAAAGTTTCATGGCATAGAATTCCCTCCGTTTCTGGTGTTAGGGGTAGCAAACACACGATCACCCGACATATTTTCAGGAAAAGCTTGAGCTGTTCGCGCCCGTAAAAGCAGTTCACTCCTGCAATGGCTTTGGGCGTTCGACTCCATCCCTGCACGGGAAACCCAAGAGTTGTTATCTTTTTAGCGACCATCGAACCCAAAATCCCTAACCCCAAAATCCCAACTGTAAATGAGCTCGCATCTGGTGCGGGTAAATATTCCCATCGCCGTGAACGTTGTAATGCTTGATATTCAATAAATCGCCGTTGAAAAAGCAAAACAGCTAGAGTGACATATTCTGCCATTTGCAATGTTTTGCCTTCAGAGACCAGACGAACGATCGGAATGCTATTGGGCAAATCGGGGTCGATTAAAATATGATCTACGCTGGCTCCTAAAGAAATAATTAGCTTAAGATTGGGAAATATTTGCATCACTCCCAATGGAGACCACCATACCAGCACAATCTCAATTTCTTCCCGTTTTCCACATTCAGGCCAGATTCGCAAATCCAAATCGGGTTTGTGTTTCTTCAATTCAGCACTTAATCCGACAAACCATGAATCTGTTGGTTCGATTTTTGTAAGTATTAGCACTGCCATTGTTCAGGTTCCGGTAGTGAATCAACAAGAATTTTTACAGCCGCATTAATTTCATCCCGCTGACCCAGAGCACTTAGACGCAAATACCCTTCGCCACCTGAACCAAACACGCAACCAGGGACTCCCACAATGCCGGTTGAATATAACAGTTTATCAAAAAATTCCCAAGATGATAAGTCTTGGGGTGTCTCAATCCAGACAAAGGGACTATCAATCGCACCAAAACACTTTAGTCCCTTAGCTTCCAAACCGTTCCGGAGCAAACGAGCATTTTGCAGGTAATAATTCACCTGTTCTTGACATTCTTTTTGCCCAGCTGCAGATAAAACTGCGATTGCCCCCTGTTGAGCCACATTGGTAGTACCCCAAAACTTGATGGCATTTCTGGTTCGCCACAGATGATTTAATTCTCCAGGTACGGTATCGTTAATCGTAAGGACGTTAGGGATGACGCACCAACCCACTCGCAAGCCGGTGAAATTTGCCATTTTGGAGAAACTGCCAATTTCAATAGCACATTCTTTCGCCCCTTCAATTTCGTAAATACTCCGGGGGATGTTTGGAGTCGTCATAAATGCATTGTAAACGGCATCAAATATAATTACGGCTTGGTTATTTCTCGCATAGTCCACAAAAGCTTTAAGTTGTTCCAGTGTAGCAACGGTTCCCGTGGGGTTATTGGGAAAGCAAAGATAAATTAAATCTACCTTCTGTTCTGGTGGTTTTGGTACAAAATTATTTTCCTCCTGGCAACATAAGTTTACTAAAAAGCGACCTGCCAGTGAAGTTCCCTCCACAAAAGATGGATAAGCAGGGTTTTGAATTGCCACAATATTATCTGGAGCAAACAGTTCTTGAATGTTGACAGTAGCTGATTGAGCGCCGTCGCTGATAAAGACTTCTGCAGACTCTAGTTCGACACCCAGCTTTTCCCGATAATAATTGGCACAAATAGCTTGTCTCAGCTCTGAGTTTCCGGTAATGTCTTCATACCCTGTATAGGTTTTTGGATCGCCCAAGCGATTTGCAGCATCTACTAAAGCTCGTACCACTGTAGGTGGCAAAGGCTGAGTGGTGTCGCCAAAGGCCATCATAAAAATTTTCTGTTGTGGATGGGCAGCTTGATAGGTTTCAACCTTACCCCACACTTGCTTAAAAACGATTTCGGTATAGGTTTTCTTTCCAGTTAGCTGACTGAGAACTAAATTTTTAGTCGCCATTTTTTAGTAGCCATTTGATGGGAATAGGTAACCGGTGACACGTCATATCCTTTTTGAGTTGAATTTCATGTTATAAATGTGAGTTAGTGAGAAATATAAAATGCTTTTCAACTCAAAATGGGTATCATCACCTTTTTTGAGTATGGTGAGGGCAGTATTGCCCTCACTACAATGAAGGATTTATGGGTTGCTAGTCCCCGAACACTCAATTCCTAGCTTTTGCTGTATAAACTGCGACAGTTTATATGTTTTCAAAACATTTAGGGGTAAGTGGACAGCTCCTTGAATGTATTTCAAGCAAACTTCGCTTTGGCAAAGACAATCAAATCCTCGATCCATAGACCATTCTGTTGATGGATAAAAGAAGGTTAATTCTTCTCCATTTTCTATTTGTCCTAGAGCTATTACCTCCCTCTTTTCAGTGTCAAAGAAAACATTAGGATTGCAACTATGATTGATGTATTGCAAAAATTCGGGATTGAGCATAATATGTCGGTGTTCGCTCATTTGGACGGTTAAATAGTTGGGGCGATCTAGGACTTCTTTAGGATCAAAATGACTGATGAGTTGTCCGTATTTCAATTCTACGGTAGCGTGTAGGGATTTGCTCCCAGTTTCAGGGCACTCCCTGATTTCAGCAATCGATCCAACTTTTGTGGTTTTCTTAGCGTTCGGCATTGTTGTTTAAATCAGGATTTGGGTAGTGTTTTTGATTTGGATATTAGGTAGTCTAAAAACCTATAATATAGCACTTATCACTTGAATGAACCTCGAACAGATACGATACTCAATTGGTGGGCAACAAAAAGACGTTACCCACCCTACAGAATACCGGTCATAAAATGAGTATTCACACAAGTGAAGTGTTTGCGTTTTCGAACAATCTGATACACCCAGGGTTAATATATTTGTTTCCCAACAGCATACCGCCATTTTGCCTTGTTGAGTTTTATTTATCATTGTGTACCACGAAAACATTCTTTCCCAAGGATTTCTAACGAAAGCTATTTTGTAGTAATTGGGCCATTCAAAATCCAAATGAGGTTTAGCCCACAAAGCATGGTCATGTGAACCAAGAAAGGATTTTGTATCAGGGAAAGCTTCAGTTAAGACTTTTCTTAAGCTACTACCACCGGTTCTTTGAATGTGAATGAACAGAAATTTATGTGTTCTATTAATAAGCATTATCCACCTCGTTTAATTCTTGGTAGTCCCGCACATGTAGTGATTTGACGGATGCTATCTCTTCAAGGGATAATTTTCGCCAAATCAAATATTTTTGGTGTTTTGTGCGGATGTTTTTTTTCAAGCATACCACACAAAATAACGTCATCCGGATCACACCGTCTTAGGGGTGCTTTTCTGTTTTCCCGCTTTCAAAAACCAAGAACTACAAGGATTGTATATAATAAAGGATTGATTTATAAAAGGATTTAACCCATACGGATTGAAACGCTACGAAGCATTTGCACCATTTGCGTTTTTGTCCTTTTGAGCAAGGGCCAAGAAATCAATTGCCATTTGCAAATTTATTGTGTCACGCTTCATAACCGAAAAAACTGGGCGCATTGAAACGAGCCCGCGGCTTTTAACAAGAACGACAAGGGTTGTATATCTATTAACTTTTTGACTTTAAAAAGGATTGAACCGAGACGGATTAAAAAGAAAGAAACTCGCACAAATTGTGCCGTTTCGGTGTTCAAAATCCTTTCTTATATACAATCCTTGTAGTTAGAGGTTTTTGAGAGCGGAAAAATGCGCCCCCGTCTCAGTGATATTTATTCTGAAATCGCATCATAAAATCTCGTAAAGTATAGACACCTTCCATTGGCATGGGATTGAAAAATGAAGCCCGTATCCCACCAAGTGAGCGGTGTCCTTGCAAACCAATTAAACCTTCTTCAGCACCTTCTGCAATGAATTTTTGGGTCAGTTCAGCAGTTGGTAACTTGAAGACAATGTTGATTAAAGAACGACTGTCAGGTTTAGCGTGCGATTTATAAAAACCCTCG
>QNER01000362.1 GCA_003646175.1 Candidatus Parabeggiatoa sp. nov. 1 | reverse complement strand
TTGAATGATATCCTAGGGCGTTGCCCTAGGCTAGTATGTCAGCCCCTTTCAGGGGCAAAGCAGCGTAAGGCTTATTTCCGGACAACTCTAATGTTATACGAACTTAGTGTTTGCTGTACTAGCTGAGCTTATAAGTGCTGTAGAACTTAATGGCTGGAAACAGATAAAGGGTGCTTATATCATAGGAGAAAATTGGAATTTCGTGATTTTCAATGTTTTGGAAAATCTGAAAGACATTTTTAAAAATTTGTTATTTGTAAAGAATGAGATAATTCAGATAACATCGAAAACGTAACGACACGCTTTAATAGGTAGTCCAGTACATGTAGTGATTTGACGGATGCTATCCCTCTGAGGGATAGTATCCGTTTAAGTGTCAAAAACCATGAAAGGTGCATACATCATAAAGCTTGAGCCAATAGCAGATGAGCGAGGCTTCTTTGCGCGTTCTTGGTGTATGACACCGAACTGCACCGAAGTCCACTAAAATTTGGCCTCCCTATCTATTTTGAGATCAACCACAAACTAAAGAACAGAAATGGATATTCAAAACCTCATAGACAATTTAACACCAGAAAGTTTAGAGAAAATTAACGACGCATTTGCCAAGAAACAAAATAAGATTCCAACTTACTATTATTCTCAAATAACTTTCAAAGATTTAAAAAAACTGTTTGATATTAAGAATCACACGAATTTCGATATATTCGACATATGGTTTAATAATAATATTGAACTAAAATCTGATGACGTTCAATTTCTAATTGATTTAATTAGAAATCATGAAATTTTAATAGACAGCTATAAAGAAGAAGATTTAAAAGTCAAGTTCATCACACCCATATTAAATCGAATTCAATTTTTAGATCTAAACATACCATTTAGAGACTTTTATGAAGAACAATTAACCTATAAAACGGATCATTTTATATTAACTGGCGTAACTGACTTTTTAATTTCAAAAGGTTTAGAATTTCCTGATGAACCCTATTTTTTTATTCAAGAATTTAAAAAATCTATTAAAAACGATGATCCACGCCCCCAATTACTAGCCGAACTCATTTCAGCAGTTGAATTAAATCATTTCAGCTCAATGAAAGGCGCTTACATTGTAGGTGCTGTTTGGCATTTTGTCATTTTAGAAAAAATCGGTACCAATAAATACCAATATTTCATTAGCAAATTATTCAATGCGACAAATATAGAAGACTTAAAATCGATTTATCAAAATTTGCTATTTGTAAAAAATGAAATTATTGAAATAACTAAAGAATAATAAATTTTGGACTCCTTTATAGAACGACGAACATTTCAATAATTAACAGAGGCAAACTGATGAAAATCAACACCATAACCATAGAAAATTATAAATCTATCAAAAAGTTAGATAAATTACCCTTAACCAATCTAAATATTTTGGTCGGTTCTAATGGTGCCGGAAAATCAAATTTGATTTCTTTTTTTAAGCTGCTTAATAAAATAATTGAAAAACAACTGAAGCCCTATAGTATTGAACAAGGTATTGATAAATTACTGTGCTTTGGGCTTAAGCAATCAAAATTTATTTTAGGAGAAATCGATTTCGGAAATAACAAATATCGTTTCAAACTTAAGCCAGCAAATGAAGGATTTTTATTTATTGATGAAGAAGAAAATTATTTTAATAGCTGGCACTCTATAGGAAGAGCAAATGAAGAAACCAAATTGTCTGATAGCAAAGCTGTTTGTGGCTCTCTCATAGAAGCCTTAAAATTATGGAAGATTTACCATTTCCATGACACCAGTTCAACAGCCGCTGTCAAACAATATTGTCATATCAATAATAATAGAAAGTTAGAATTTGACGCTGGTAATTTAGCCACCTTTTTGTACAAGCTAAAGCAAACTAATGAATTTAGCTTTAATCGAATAGAAGAAACCATAAAACTGGTTGCTCCGTATTTTGACAAGTTTATTTTGGAGCCGAATGAGCTTAACCCGGAAAAAATAAAATTAGAATGGCAACAAAAGGAAAGTGATAATTACTTTGATGCCTTTAGCTTATCTGACGGAACACTTAGATTTATCTGTCTAGCAACATTGCTCTTACAGCCAAATCCGCCGGATACCCTAATAATAGATGAACCGGAATTAGGTTTGCATCCGTATGCTATTTCTGTGTTAGCATCCTTAGTAAAAGCTTTTTCAAACGATAAGCAAATCATTGCATCAACCCAATCCGTCACTTTACTTGATTACTTTGAACCGGAAGAAATCATAGTGGCTGATAAACAAGAGAATAGTTCAGTTTTCAAAAGATTATCAAGCCATGAACTTAAAGAATGGATAGAAGAATATTCTATGGGAGAAATCTGGGAAAAGAACATTATTGGCGGTAGACCATGAAAAAAATTTTGATATTGGTTGAAGGGCAAACGGAAGAAAAATTTATTAAAGAGCTTTTAGTGTCTTACTTTGAAAACCAATCTATATACATAGTTCCCATAATCGTAAGCACTTCAAGAAGAAAAAGCGGCTCAAAATATAAAGGAGGCGTTGTTAGTTTTGGGCAAATTAAAAGCGAACTTTTAAAACTTCTAAAAGACTCCAGTGCCAGTATGGTAACCACTATGATTGATTATTATGGACTTGATAATTCTTTTCCTGGTAAAGGTGATACAAATGTTCCAAGCAATTTATATGAAAAAATACAATTTTTAGAAAACCGCTTTGGCAATGAAATAAAACACAAAAAATTTTTTCCCTATTATCAATTACATGAGTTTGAAACCTTATTGTTTTCGGATATAGAAGGTTTCGCATCGGTATTAAAAAAGACTGATGAAATACAAAATATCTTTAGACATTTTACTAATCCCGAAGAGATAAATGATAATAGAGAAACCGCACCCTCAAAAAGAATATTAAAAATCTATCCTAAATACCAAAAGGTAACAGACGGAATAATAATATCAAAAAAAATAGGTATTGAAAAAATGAGACAAAAATGCAATCATTTTAATGATTGGATAACCTCTATGGAAAAAATAAAGCATTAAAATGTTTGTTTCGCTATGATTTTCACGGAAACCAAGCTGAAAGGCACTTACATCATAGAGTTAGAACCAATAGCAGATGAACGAGGCTTCTTTGCGCGTTCTTGGTGCCAACAAGAATTTGAGGCACATGGCTTAAATCCAAATCTGGTTCAGTGCAATATTTCTTTTAATAAAAAAAAGGGCACTTTGCGTGGTATGCACTATCAAGTGGCTCCACATGAGGAGGTTAAGCTAGTGCGTTGTACCAAGGGTGCTATTTACGATGTTATGATTGACTTGCGTCCGCAATCGTCCACCTTTAAGCAATGGATAGCTGTAGAATTGACGGCTGAAAATCACAAGATGTTGTATATTCCTGAGGGGTTTGCACATGGATTTCAAAGCCTAGCAGACAATACGGAAGTGTTTTATCAAATGTCGGCGTTTTATCACCCTGAATGTGCTAGAGGTATTCGGTGGGATGATCCGGCATTCAAGATTGAATGGCCGCAAGATGAACGGATAATTTCTGAGAAAGACTTACAATATCCGAACAATGGTACTCATTCTGGAACCGGATAAATTGAATTTTAATATCTGTTTAGCAATCAGACACTCTTAGAACTTACGCATTGACAAACGTCATTTTTTGTTTTCATGATAAATATCAGCGACTTAAAAAAAAACTGCCAACGGCTAGTTTTTTCAAAACTGACCAAAAACGACTTATCCCAAAAATTTAATTTAAGTTCTTGTATTTAAAAGGGAATATACAATTTATCATCTGTCAATGCGTAAGTCCTAACTCTTATAGGATTTTATATGCAATAAGGAAGATGACTGACAAATAACCAGTGATATGTTATAAATAACATCAATATTTTAACAATAACCTGTTATAACGATAAATACTTAGTTTTGGTTTTAATCGCATTGTTTAACACACATCATTTAACTCACTGATTTATTTTAACTTAATTTATTTTAACTTATCATAATCCTTTTCATTTCAGATCATGTTGTAAATTTTTTTTTGACAAAATCAGATTCCCAAAAAAAAACATTTCATCAACTCACATAAACCAAGACATTAAAGGTGTGATTAAAAATATGACATAATTAAAGTGTTTCCATTTTGCCAGGAGAAACTCAAACCGAAACTTTTTTTTTCAAACGAAAAATTCGTTTAAAAAAAGTAAGTAAATAAGAAATAGAAATAAGGAGTGACGATATGACTGATAGTTATGAACTTGAGAATAACGCGATTGATGGGGAAGATGAGATGGGATCGTTAAATCATAGCACAGTACAAAGCAATTTATGTGGTTTGCTTAAGTTCAAATGCGATAAAAAACTGGCAGTTATGAGCGAGTTAAGCTTAGATATTAGCCAGTACGATTTGAGCGAGTATCGGCTTGGAACTAAGGATGAAATAAAACCAGACGTTTGTGCTTACCAAAACGTGCCAGTAGTACCAGACAAAGAAGATGATTTGATAAAAGTTTCTCAAATGCCTGACTTAGCAATTGAAGTGCTTTCACCAAGACAAGCGGTTAGTTACCTAGTTAGGAAAATCAACGTGTACCTCGAGTTAGGTGTTAGATCGTGTTGGTTAGTTATTCCCGCAAACAAATATATCGCTGTTTACTCACAGCCTAATCAATATAAAAGCTTTGACTTAAATAGTACCGAGGTTATTGATGAAGTGATGGCGATTCATTTACCTATTGCAAATGTGTTTGCAATTTGAGGCACATGGCTTAAGTTCCAAGTCTGGTTCAGTGCAAGATTTCTTTTAATAAAAAAAAGGGCACTTTGCGTGGTATGCACTATCAAGTGGAACCGCATGAAGAAGCCAAATTAGTCCGTTGCACAAAAGGCGCAATTTATGATGTCATTATTGACTTGCGTTCGGATTCGTCAACCTTTAAGCAATGGATAGCTGTAGAATTGACGGCTGAAAATCACAAGATGTTGTATATTCCTGAAGGGTTTGCACATGGATTTCAAAGCCTAGCAGACAATACGGAAGTGTTTTATCAAATGTCGGCGTTTTATCACCCTGAATGTGCTAGAAGTATTCGGTGGGATGATCCGGCATTCAAGATTGAATGGACAATTCCCGTATTTTGTATCGCAGATTAAGATCATCAATTTGTCAATATTAGGTGATATGGGATATTAGGTGATATGGAAATAAGTAACAACTTAGAGCAAGGAACATGAAATGACCAATGCTCAAAACATAAAAAAGTATTGGAACGAACAAGCAAAAATGTTTGGTAGAGAAGCAAAGGCAACAACGCAAGATATTTATATGCGTGATATTGAAATAGATTATATCACTACCTTTCTCTCCTCTTTTCGTGAACCATTGATGGTTTTAGACATAGGTTGCGGAAATGGATTTAGTACTTTCCAGTATAAGGCGAAAGTTGGATGGCATACTTATGTGGGTGGGGATTATTCTGAAGGAATGATAGAAGCTGCAAACGCTGAACTAAAAAAACGCCAATTAAGCGAAGGTATTGAATTTAACGTCATAGATGTATTGAATCTTTCCAAACTCAATAACAAATATGACATTATTATTTCTGATCGATGTCTAATCAATCTTGGCGGTGCTAAAAACCGAAAAAAGGCACTGTGGGAAATTGCAGCCTGTCTACATCAAGGTGGACGCTATCTAATGATAGAAAATTTCATTGAAGGTCACTCTGAATTGAATCGCCTACGAGAATACCTAGATATCCCTGAAATTTCTGTGAGATGGCATAATTCCTTTTTTTCTATAAAGGAACTTAAGGACTCTGTAAAACATATTTTTAAAATTGATAATTTTGAAAATATCAGTAGCCTTTACTACCTTGTAACTAGAGTGGTTTATTCAAAGTTATGTGAGATGGAAGGCAGAGAGCCTGATTATGAACATCCTATCTACAAAGTAGCCTCCCAGTTGCCACCGACTGATAACTTTGGACCAATTTGTGCCTGTACAATGGTAAGGAATTAACGTGAATAACAAGTTAGATAAGTTTGAAAAAGAAAAAGAGCGGATGATTGTAAAAATGTCCGATGATACCGGGTTAAAACAGGAATCACTGGCTTGGATTGAAAAGAGTTCCATTTACAAATATTCATATAATTTCAAGTGGATGGATTGTCCCATTATCCAATTTCCCCAAGACATGATTGCCATGCAAGAACTCATCTGGCAAGTCAAGCCAGATTTGATTATTGAAACGGGCATCGCTCACGGTGGTTCTCTCATATTTTATGCTTCGATACTTGAATTGATTGGAGAAGAAGGTCAAATTTTAGGTCTTGATATTGATATCCGTGAACATAATCGGCTCGAAATAGAAAAACATAAAATGTTCAAGCGGATAACAATGATACAAGGCTCATCAATTGATGAATACATAGCCAAACAAGTTTATGAATTTGCAAAAGGCAAGCAGCGAGTATTAGTTGTCCTAGATTCAAATCACACCCATGATCATGTGTTGAAAGAACTTGAACTCTATTCACTCCTCGTCACTAAGGAAAGTTATTTAGTGGTTTTTGATACGGTAGTAGAAGACATGCCAGAAGATTTTTTTCCAGTTCGTCCTTGGGGTAAAGGCAATAATCCCAAAACCGCTGTCTGGAAATTTCTCAAACAAAATGACCGTTTTGAAATTGATAAAGAGATTGAAGCCAAGTTACTGATTACCGTTGCACCTGATGGCTATCTCAAGTGCGTGAAAGATTAATTTAAAAAAAAAATGGAAAAAATACCCGTTTTTGCGCCACATATCCATATTGATACCCTCAAGCATTTGACGGATGCCTTGAATATAGGTTGGCTTGGTATGGGAGCCATTACAAAAGAGTTTGAAGAAAGAATTGCTACTTTTTTAGGACTTGACAATCGTTATGTGGTGGCAACCAACACTGGCACATCTGCTCTTCATTTAGCATTACGTGTAGCCGGTATCGGGCCCGGTGATGAAGTGATAACACCTTCATTTAACTATGTAGCCGATCATCAAGCCATCAGAATGACAGGTGCCAATGTCGTTATGTGCGATATTCGTGATGATAATCTGGGCATAGATTGTGAAAAAGCCGAATTGCTTATCACAGAGAAAACCAAAGTTATCATACCATTGCACTTTGCCGGTATTCCTTGCGATCAAACCGGCGTGTATCAACTCGCTGAAAAATACGGTTTGCGCGTTATTGAAGATGCGATGCACGCTTTTGGTACCACTATTAACAAACGTAAAATGGGTAGCTACGGAGATATTACCTGTTTCAGCTTTGATCCAGTCAAGATTATTACCTCTATTGATGGTGGTTGTGTGGTGGTCAATAGTCTGGAAGAAGTACAACGCTTACATAGAATGCGTTTATTGGGCGTGGATAAAGATACCACCGAACGTTACAAAAACCAAGTGCGACACGTTTTCTTAGAAACTTGAGTTAAATCAAGCCAATAGGAAGAATCCCCAAATTTTAGGGATTACAATTATGTTATTTATAGGGATGAAAGGCTACCCTTGCTGTATTACTCAG
>QNER01000361.1 GCA_003646175.1 Candidatus Parabeggiatoa sp. nov. 1 | reverse complement strand
TTTCTTTGACACGAGTTGCGGCTCCCAATCCGATTTTTCCCCCAAATCGGATTTCTTTGACACGAGTTGCGGCTCCCAATCCGATTTTTCCCCCAAATCGGATTTCTTTGACACGAGCGGCTCCCAATCCGATTTTTCCCAACCATCGGATTTCTTTGACACGAGTTACGGCTCCCAATCCGATTTTTCCAAAAAATCGGATTTCTTTGACACGAGCGGCTCCCAATCCGATTTTTCCCCAAAATCCGATTTATTTGACAATTTATCAAGGACAATATTCTTGATAATTGTTTGTTTGGTGTGGATTTGTAGCAGTCCAATCATAATATTGTGCGTCGCAATCGTATCAGTTCTCACATGTTAAAACGGATACTATCCCGAAACAAGGGATAGCATCCGTAAAAAAAACGGATACTATCCCATCGAGGTATAGCATCCGTAAAATGGTTTTTTTTAGAAATATACGTTTCGCATCGCGTAAAATAAATTGGAACAACCAATTCCCAATTCACAACTCACAACCACTCATTTCTAAGGAAATCTCATTAATGCCAATTGATATTTTTCCACTACACATTTTTCCCCAAGGCAGCCTGTCAAGTTCAATTATTACGACAGTCTGGGTAGGGGTTTTTGTGATTGCTTTTTTTAATTTGCGCCTTGGCTGGGTGCTGTCAGGTTTAGTGGTGCCCGGCTATGTGGTGCCGCTGATCATTCTCAATCCTTGGTCAGCCGGCATTATTATTGTTGAGGCAATGGTCACTTATTTTGTGGTTTGGCTATTCTCAGAATATCTCTCACGTTGGGGCCCGTGGTGTAATTTCTTTGGGCGTGATCGTTTTCTGGCCATTGTGCTAACCAGTGTGTTGGTACGGATCATATTTGACAGTTGGCTATTGCCTATGATAGGGGAATTTGTCGTCAACCGTTATCATCTACAATTTGATTACCGTAATCAACTCCATAGTTTTGGATTGATTATTATCGCGTTGATTGCTAATCAGTTTTGGAAATCGGGCCTAGTCCGCGGCTTAATTCCCCTGTTGACCTCATTGGCAATTACTTATTTTATTATACGCTTTGGGCTGATGGAATTGACCAATTTCAGTATTAGCAACCTCAGCTATATGTACGAAGATTTAGCCGTTTCCATTCTCTCGGCCCCCAAAGCTTATATCATTTTGATAGTGACTGCATTTATCGCCTCGCGGATGAATCTTCACTATAGTTGGGATTTCAACGGCATTCTTATTCCCGCCCTGTTGGCACTGCAATGGTATCAACCCTATAAAATTCTTGCCTCGTTTGTAGAAGCCTTTATTATTCTTTTTTTCGCGCACTTAGCTTTGGCAACCCCGTTGTTTAGGTCAATGACTATGGAGGGCGCACGTAAGTTATTGTTATTTTTTAATATCAGCTTTATTTACAAAATGGCTTTGGCTTATTTCCTACTTTGGTATATGCCTAGCATGAAAATCACCGATTCTTATGCTTTCGGCTATTTACTATCGACTTTGATAGCCATCAAAATGCACGATAAACAAATTGCGATTAGAATGACCCGGATCATTTTACAAATATCCTTAACCGGTATAGCACTAGCGAGTGCATTTGGTTTTGCGATGACGCTGTTGCCCAACCTGTGGCATCCTTCTCTACCCGACAGCAACACACAAACCAATGTTCAGGTCAAGTTATTGCCTCAGACTGAGGTGATGAAACTCATTCACCAAGATAGAGTGGCTTTATATGGCGGGCGTGTTCCCAATAGTTTTGTCGAACCGCTACCCCATGAAATTGAATATTTTAGAAATGGGCTAGAAAACTTGCTCGCGTACCGACAGCGACGTGACGCAGCATTATTACAACAAGCGGCTGCCTATTTCGCCCAAGTTAATTATCAAACCCTTTTAGTGCAGCAACGTTATGTTTATCTGAGAGAAATTCCGCCACGACATCATTGGGGCGTTTATGTGCTGGATTTGGAAGCCGATAATAATTTGCTGGTTGAAATACCCGCGCCGTTAGATGAATGGGGCACGATGGAAACGGGTGCTATCGTGTTTACGCAGATGCAAGGCCGCGCGTTGGCAATCGCAGCCTCGGCGAGAGGGGCTAATAAAAATGCCTCATCGGATATGTTGATGAACCATCATAGTTTTTTTCAAACCTTTCATCACAAATTGGCACACCGAAACGTTTTACAAGTCCGTGCGCATACGCCAAAAAGTCTGCGTGTGTTAAATGAAAACCGCCAAACTCAAACCGATAAAAAGCTGACAGCACCGTTATCTAGCAGCTTGTGGGTGAAAAGCGCTTTACCAGTCGGGCTAGACTTGTCGTTGCTTAAACAATGGATTGGGCACTATGCGATTGAATGGACAACGCCACCTCTTGTCAATGTCCAACGCACACTCACCCATACCGGCTTTACCGAGTTATTTCTCAATCGAGATGATGTCCTGAAAATCTTATCTCGCCAAATCAATGAATCGGCATTGTCTTTGAGGGTGCGCGAGCAACGCATTGATGGGTATTTGCAAGAATGGTTGTTGAGTGGTAAAGGACAAATTGCGCCCAAAGGGACTAATTTATATGTGCCACCGACACCAGAACATCTGTTGTTTTTTGATAGAGAACTACTAACACCGTTGTTAAAACTGATACGCACCGAGTATCACGCCGGGCAGTGGAGCAAAGAGGGTTTAAAACAATTACGGATATTAGCCAGCGAAGCCGCTAAGCTTGGTTATGGCATTGTGCGTTATCGGCAGCAGCACACAACGCATGATTATCTTATCCTAGAAGAACAAAGCGAGTCGCGTCGTTATTGGGGCACTTATGTGTTTCGCTTGGGGGTTGGACAAAATTATATGCTCCAAGTACCACGTCCACTTTACGATGTCAATAGTTTTGAATATGCGGTGGCACTGTTTGAACGTTTGCAAGCAAAAGTGTTACTTATCGGTGGTACGCGCCCCGCCACTAATCTTGATTTAAGTGCGGATTTAATAAAATACCGCAATCGGCATAATATTTTTAATTTGGTTAATCAAGTGGTTATGCGAGAAATGGGTGACAAACCGATGCTGGCGATTCAGAGCCGCGCTTTTGGACGCAGTGATGATGGCACAGTCCCGCAAGTCGATGTGTTGCTGGCTTTTGATAAAGATATGACTTCCCAACAAAGCTTGAGTACACTGGGTAAGCACTTATTTTATTCACTTCAAACCGATGGCTTGAGCATCCAATTTGTCCATGGCGAGCCCATGACGGTTGGTTATGAGGTCAGCAATTTACCACAAGCCTTATATCTTTCCGCAACGCGGAATAAGGAATTTGCGATACTTTGGCTATCACCAACGGCTCGTCAATACTATCGGCAACAAACCGAGAATAATATTCAGGGCCTTCAATTTAATGCGCTCAATATTCCGACGGTGACGGAGAAAACCGATTTGTATGAGTACATCATGTCGCGTCCCACTGGTAATGCCAAACATATTACCAACGCATTCCGCGCCCGTGTTAAACAATATATACAGGAACAAGACATATTGATTTTACATGAATTGAATCGCTGGCCTAGATATCGTTTGGAGCGGTTTATTGATATTAACTCCAAACAAGCGTTTTTACTGATATACGCCGCTAACAGAAAACTCAGTTTGGTGGTCAACTTATTTCCACGCGATCCGGACAGCCAAACTCGCCTATCACCTGTAGCCGCTGATAGCCGAGTGACGGTGACACGGTTTATTGAAACGCGCACCGGTTGGTTAGAATTGCGATAATGTCCTTTGTTGATCGCGTTGTATTTATCGGATTACTTGAACCGTCATGGTGGAAGAAATCCGATTTTTTCGCTTTGCTGTATCTAGTGCAGTAAAGCGGAAATCCCCATACCCCACCTAGTGCAACGGATTAGGGAAATAAACGGATTTTTTAAGGTTGATTTAAGAGCATGGTTTAAATCAGGATAACACTCAAGTTGCATAACTATAACTACAAGGATTGCTTATAAAAAAGGATAGTAACTTGACAATGTCGTATTTAAAGGAGTACAAGGACAAGGCCGAACTTTGTACGAAAGTTTATCGGGAGTGCAAAGCGAACTTTGTACGAAAAGGCAGCGTCATTTTAAAGGAGTACAAGGCGAACTTTGTACGAGACGCATGGTGATTGAAACGTAACACTGTCAAGTTATTATCCTTTCTTATAAGCAATCCTTGTAGTTATACGGATAAGTTTGTCAAAGGGGAACAACTATTCACTTAGTTTGAATATCAAGTATCGCAATTTGCAAAATATATTTGCAAAATGCAATGCCGATTACAACGGAAGTCCTTTTAAATGCCAACCGTTATTAAAAATAATTAATAAAAACAAGCTATTATAAAATTGGCAACGGTTTTGCATTTATACTGGAAGTACAACTTCTTTACGGATTTAACGGATTTATTTTTTTAAGTGGATGTGGCTTTACAAAAATAGAAATGCGAACGGAAGTAAACCATAACTTTTTATTTCATTTTCACCCTAAAAAGGGAACGAAGTATAATCTTAAAAAACACGATAGGCATGAGTTGGTATCATGCCATGCGCCTTTTCTAATGTTTTAATCCTAGTGCTGGATCGCGCAAGGATCCGTACCACCCAAAAATAGAGCCAAGAAATCCGATTTTGGGGAAAAATAGAATTTCTCAATGGACTAGTGCAGTTTCGCTACAGTTTCCGTACCACCAAGCCAACAGCCAACAGCTTGTAGCAAAGAAGTTTTTGCGTGCAAAAACTTTGGCGTGAAAGCAGTTGTCTAAAAGCGGTAGGAAGCTAAAGCCGACTAACCTTCAGTGCCCTTCAGGGCACTTGAGCTTTTAGACAACGGCTTTAGCCGTTGGCGTTGGGGTGGTATCGATCCTTCCGCGAAACGGTACTAGGGATTTCCGCTGTCGTACACTAGTACATCGTCAATTTAATTTTGCTCACCAATGACTCATTTAGTCGAGTATCAAACGGCAGGGGGTTTATGCCTTAAGTCTGACTTCAATGTTTAAGGTGAGTCTTGATATTTAATTAGGGGGTAAAAGATGAAGGAAAAAATGATACAATCAAATAATAAGCTTTTGGGAATCAACCATGAATTTCCAACAACTTTGAAAGAGACAACATTTCAAAAAGTTGTTCCTCATTTCCGAAATGGTGGTGGTAGTAGTGTTCCATCTTATGTGTCTAAAGGTGGTAAAGACAATAAATGAAGGCTAAATATGCTACCCTTCATCGCGGCGACACTTTTGGGGGCTGTCATTCCCGCGAAAGCGGGAATTTAGGAAACGCCAACCGGAAAATTGTCGCGGGTTAGGGACGTAGCAACAAATAAATAATTTACGCGCTGGTAATCAGAAACCACGTTTTTTCGTACAAGGTTCGCCTTGTACGCCTGACCAAATACGTGGTTTTTTCGTACAAGGTTCGCCTTGTACTCCTGATAAGTTAATTGATTTTTTAAATATTTTAGTATTTTAATTCACATCAAGTTAAAAGCCCTGTCATTTCTTTACCCTCCCCAGCCCCCATCAGTTTTTATACCGTCCCAATCCCACTTTCGTTTTTTTTGCTTCGATACACAGAGAATGCCCAGCAAACGTCGAGAATTGGCTACCCCAAGTTGAATTTATGACAATAACATAAAATTTTTATGCCTTACCTTATGAAGTTGTGGTCCATATTCTCTGTGTGCTTTACGCAGGTGCGATGAGCATTTTTAAAAACTGACAAGTGGTGGATACAAAGCATAGCCAAGAGTTCCAATCCATCGCTTTTTTTTAGGCATCTATCACTTTTCAATTATCCCCCAGCAATTACCCCAAGTTTTTACAAGCCTATTTCGTTGACATTTTTTATGAGAAGTGTATTGTAATTGCCACCACCCGTTTAGGGCTACCAAAGAAATTAAGTCATGTTAAAATTAAAACTTGTTAGCCTATCGTTAGGTTTGATTCTCCTGATGTTGGATACCTTAGCAGCAGCGCAGCGTAGAGTCACCAAAATAATGATATTTTTCCCTGGGCAAGCTTTGGAAAAGGAGGAGACAAAGAGTGCCCATACCATGATTCTCATGGCTTAAATTACGATGCTGACGTGCATCTTGATGTTCAGGTGCCATCCGATTCGCATGTTGGGTTATTTACTCATGTTACGCACTCAACTTCCACAATATGCCTAGGGATAAATCCCAAGGCTAAAAGCGAAAGTCACCTAAAGGTGACTCAATCCATTTTATCAGTCGGCTTTAGCCTCCTAAAGCTTTTAGCCTTGGGCTTTAGCCCTAGGCTTGGAAATTCAGTGCGTAACATCAGTTATTTAATGGACTAAAGATCGCACCGGCTGCCTACAATTCAAATACGACGAACTACTCTTTGACGTTCACATTTAATAAACTCAACGGGCCGGATCAATGTATTAAGGCTTATGTTTCCTTAGCAACGGCTGATACAGTGACTCAGCATTGGGGGGATTGTTCAAAACTATTTCCCTGTCAACTTTATGCGGTTCAAAACAATTGTTCAAATAACCATTCTCAATTCTTTACGGTTAATCCTCAGAGCTTGGAAACCACAGCACTGGGTAAATGCTCTCCCAGCCACGACATTCAGAGCCTTGACGCAACCCAGAACCGAGGTACTTTACGCGGCATCCGGGAACGATACGGATAATCCAGGTCATCTCTACATCGTTAATGTCCAAACCGGTACATTGACCAATATGGGTGACACCGGATTTGCTGATATCGACGAAATTTCTTTTCGTGCTGATGGTACGCTGTGGGCATGGGCAAAAGGCGATGGTCTCATTTCAATCGATCCCAAAAAGGGGCCAAATGGCACTTTGGAGTTTCCCGCCAATGTAAAGATAGAAGGCTTGACTTGGAATAACGACGGTACACTGCTTTACGCTGCTCAAGATACCAATCTTTGGGTATATGACGGCGAAACGGTGGAAAAGACCTGTGACTTGTCGGGGCAGACGTTGGCATTAGAAATGTTACCCAATAACACCCTGTTGATAGCTGTACATGGCAAGAAGAACGTGCTAGAGTTCAAGCTCATGGATTTTGCAACCTGCATAGTGCAATAGATTGATGTTGTCACCGAGTATGATGATGTTGAAGGGATTGCTTGGCCGGCAAAAGCTTGTGCTAAGCAGTGATTGTATAATTCATAATTTTCAATGAATTATCTACTTATGGGTAATATTACTTATAAAAAAAGATTAGATCGTGCTTTGATTTGGGCTTGAAGTGAATTGTCTTTTCGTATAACTACAAGGATTGTTTATAAGAAAGGATTGGATCGTGCTGTCTGTTGGGCTTAAAGTGAATTGTCTTTTCGTATAACTACAAGGATTGTTTATAAGAAAGGATTGGATCGTGCTGTCTGTTGGATTTTTTAATGGTTATTATAAATATTGACAAAGATTCTAGTACAGCAATCACTAAGTTCGCATAAGACTTTTTTAGATTGCTTTGCCCCTGAAAGGGGCTGACATACCAGCCTAGGGCAACGCCCTAGGATTTATGGGTTTAGAATTTCAGCCCTGA